>CAYQFV010000094.1:7655-15687 GCA_964416845.1 uncultured Phycisphaeraceae bacterium
TCCAGGCGGTCGACGAAGCTGAAGTCCGTGTCGATGGGCTGCTCGAGGGATCGCGCGGATTCGACGAAATCGAGCAGTGCGCTGTCGCCGGTCACCGCGAGACGGTTCTTGAGATCGACCGAATCAGGGAACACGGCCAGTCCCTTCCGCCACGCCGCTCGCGCTTTGGCGTAAGACTTGTCCTTGGCGTACGCGTCGCCCAGCAGCACGTAGGTGCGGACGTAGAAGCTCTTAGCTGCCTTTGACTTGTCCACCGATTGGATCTTGAGGCAGCGCTCGAAATCAACGGCCGCGTCGTCGGAGTGGGCCAGCGCCCGAGGCCAGTGGAGATGGTTCATCCCCCGCGCGTAGTATGCAATCCACCAATCCGGATGGGCTGCGACCACCTTGTCGAGTTGGTTAAGTGCCTTCTTGGCGAGCGAGCCTTTGCACACGATCGCCGCAATGCCCCCGCAGGTGGGAATCTTGTCGACGTAAGCAGCCGACGCTTCGATCCTGGCCCACCCCGCGTCTTGATCTTTGTCAGCCAGTTCGGTGAAGAACGCGATGGAGCGGTCGTGCTGGTCGTAATCCACACAGTGTCGCCGGTACGCCGCCGCCGCCGCGTGGTTGGTCGGGTCCGCTCGCAACTTCCGTTCCATCTCCCACAGAAGCTTGTCCAGTTCCGCCGGCGCGAGCGCAGGGACCCTTCGCTTGGAATGGTCATCACGACGAGCACGTGCTTTCGGTGTGTTGACGGTGACCAGCGCCCCGGCTGCATAATCCGCCGGCGACTGTGTCACGGTGACGAACTGATCGACCGGCACGTTTTCGAGGTACTGCAGGCCGCCGTCAGGCCAGCGCACCTCGAGCAGCGTGACAACCGTCGCCTCGCCCAGGCCGAAATGGACCCGTGGGTCGCTCTGCCCGCAGTAGCCGTTGCCGCCGTCACGCTCGCGAAACTGTTGGCTACGATCGGTCAGCGCCGTCACCCGCGCGCCGATGGCGTCTCGATTGACACCGGTCGCCGGGTCCGCGACAAGCTTGACCGTCAGCCAGTGGTTGTCATGCGTTGAGTCGTTGCGAAACAACTGCGGCGTGTCGTCCTGATTGGCGATGAAAAGGTCGACGTCTCCGTCGTTGTCGTAGTCGAAACACACCACGCCGCGACCGTCGCGCTTGCTGTCAAGCCCGACTTCGCCCGCGCGCTGCGAGAACGACTCGAATCCATCGTTTCGCCAAAACCGGAAACTTTCATATCCCGAAAACGACCGGTCGCCGATCGCCGGCCAGTTTCGCCCATCGGCTGAATCCTCGCCCAGAACCGTCCAGGAGGCCAGGTCGTACCAGTAGTTCCCTTTGCCCGCAGAGATGAAACCGTTGACGGCGATGATGTCCAGGTCGCCGTCGTTGTCGTAGTCGAAGAACTTCGCCCCCCACCCCCACCCCCCGTCGTAGGTATTCGTTTCGAGCGCGATGTCGGTGAACGTCACCTGCCCGTCATCGCCCGGCCCGTTGTTATGCCACAACATGTTCCCCTCTTGCAAATACTCCGCAGTCGTGATGTTGGTCACGTAAATGTCCAACCAGCCGTCGTTATTGAAGTCGCCGAAGTCGACGTTCATCCCCTTTTTGGTATCAGGGACGATCGCCGTCTTCGATGCGTTGACGAACGTGCCGTCGCGCTTGTTGATGAACAGTTGGTCCGGGCCAAAATCGTCGGCGCAGTACAAGTCCGGCCAACCGTCGTTGTTCACATCGGCAGCCCCCACGGCGAGTGTCCAACCGGGGTCATCCAGACCAAGACCCTCCGCCACCTCCACAAATGTGCCGTCCTCCTGTTGACGATAGAGGTAGTTCTTGCCCCCGTTCCGCGCGGTCTCGAAGCTGTCGTGCATAATCCGCGTCGACTTCAAGTGCCAAAGATCAATCTCGTCGAAGTAGTTGCCGACGTACAAATCCAATCGCCCATCGAGGTTGTAATCGAAGAAGACCACCGCGTTGCCGTTCGCCCATTGCGTGCCAGGTGATCCGTCCCGCGTGCGAAACAGTTTGGCGGTCACGTCGGTAAACGTGCCGTCGCCGTTGTTGCGAAACATCACGTCGTTCCCCCATCGCACGACGTAAAGATCGTCCCACCCGTCGTTGTCGTAGTCGCCCCACACCGCGTCCATCGTCGTACCGTGATCGTTGTTGACGAGCGCAACCCCCGCAGCCACCGCGACATCGGTAAACGTGCCGTCCCCGTTGTTTCGGTACAGGTGATTGGGTTTGCCCTTGCGAGAATTGTTGACGTACAGATCGATCGTGCCGTTGTGATCGTAGTCCGCCGCCGCGGCAGCCGCTCCCACGCTCGAGAGCCACGAACTGATGTTCGACAGCTTCGAGTCGAGAATCGGCTTGTCGTGACGATGCGTGATCCCCGCCGCCGCCGCAACCTCCGTAAACGTCTTGACGACCGGCACGCGTGATGACGGCGTCGCTGTGGACGAGTGCTCACGACAACCTTGAATCGTCGCCATGGTCATCACGCAACACGCGATGACGGCCCAACCCACGCGGAGTGCAGCGAGTTCAGAATGTCCGCCGAAAAAACGGTTTCTCACATTGCGGCCTTTCCACATCGATCGAAGTCGGTCATCAGTGCACGGCGGTACACCCCAAACGCACGGCCTTGGCGCGTCAGCCTATTGTACCGAAACGAGCACTCTTGACGACTCCAATGCTCCACACACGCTGCGAGCACACCGCTCAAGTCGCGCTCGACTCCTGCCGACATCCCACGTCGGGGACCGCGCCCCCGCGTCCAACATGAGTATACGGCCTATCATGACCGCAACAGTCACGGATTCTCGTTTTCGAGCCCAATTCGGCGAAGATGTCATCCTCGATCAAGTCTTCCGTCACAAGCCCCAAGGGTTCTACATCGAGGTCGGCGCATTCGATGGCGTACTCTTGAGCAACACGTTCTACTTCGAGCAGATCGGCTGGTCCGGCATTCTCGTCGAGCCGATTCTTCCCGCGTGTCACAAGGCTTGCGAAGCACGTCCCGGCAGCCGCGTCGTCAACGCTGCATGTTCGAGGCGCGACCACCGCGGCACGACCCGGTTCACGTTTGCCAAGGGCGTCCCCGTGCTAAGCTTCATGACCGGCGACGCCCAGCACGCCCGCCGATGCGAAAGCGAAGGGGCGGAACTGATCGAGATTGATGTACCGGTCGTGCCGCTCGACACGATCATCCAAATCGAGAAAAAAGACCCGCTCATCGGCAAAGGACCCTGGGTGCCCAACGAGGGTTGGCGCATCGATTTCGTCTCGATCGACGTGGAGGGGGCGGAGATGGATGTGCTGGACGGCTTCGATCTCGATCGTTTCAAGCCCAAAGTGCTCGTCATTGAAAACGAGCGAGAAAGCGGCGCCATCGTCGAGCCCTACCTTCGCGACAAAGGCTACCGAAAGTTCTTCCGCTGCGTCATCAACGACTTCTACGTTCGCGACGACGACTCCACCAAACACCTGAAAACCGGCGGACTGTTCGCTCCCGAGTTTTGATCGCATTTGCCCTCCCCGCCGACCGATAACAAGGTGACCCGGTGCGGGTTGCGCAGCGACCCTGCCGATCGGAGCAAGACGTATGCGTCAAGCCAACGAAGCTCACACAACGATCGCGCGCAACCGCGTGGTCGTCGCGCTTCCATCCGTCGGACAGGTTCACCATGCCTGCATGGAATCCCTGCGCGCCATGATTCGCGCGACCCGACTGGCTGAGGAGGTGGCGTTCTGGTGGGAGAACGATCAGCCGCACGACCGCTGTCGAAATTCGCTCTTGAAGCGTTTCCACGACGACGACCACTGGACGCATCTGCTGTTCGTCGACAGTGACGAAGTCGTTCAGCCGGAAACGCTGGATCGACTTCTGTCCCACAGCGCCCCCATCGTGTGCGCCCCCGTGCCGACCCTACACCAACGCTACGGTCCGACGGACCAGACGCGCGGCGTGACGGTCGGCAGCAACATCATGGTATTCGACAACCCGTCCTTGCGAGGGTCGGTTGTATCACCGGAAGATCCCGATGTGTCCTACCGACGTGTCGAGCCGGACGACTTTCCCGATCACCCGTTCGTGTGCGATTCCACCGGTCTGGGGCTCTGCCTCATCCAGCGAACCGTCATCGAGACCATTCAGCGCCCCTGGTGCCGATTCATCGGACAGTTCGCGGACGAATACGTCGGCGAAGACGTGTACTTCTTTCGCAAAGCGCGGGCCGCCGGATTCGAAATCCTCGTCGACCCAACGCTCATGCCCGACCATTACAAGCAGATCGACCTGACGCACCTAGACCTACTGTACACCGACAAACTACCCGTATCGTCCTGGCCTAGGCTGCAAGAACCGAACGAAGTCAAGCCCGTGTTCGTCGCCGTCCGCGTGCCAAGAACCGGCTGGCTACACGTCCGCGCCGTCGATACCCTGCAAGCGTGGGAGAACAAGTACGGCGATCGCGTTCTGATCGAACCGATCCATGCTGACACCGCGCGCGGCGGTCTGGTGGCTGTCCACCGGCGCATGCAAACGCTCGACGCTCGATTCGCGCACGTGCTTCTGCTCGGCGATGACGTCGTCCCCCACGACGCCACGCTCGACCTGCTCTCTTCGGTCAACGCGCCGATCGTGGCGGGGCTGACGCGCACGTTGATCGACGGCCTGATTCGTTGGGCGTTCTGGACGACCGATCCGCTGACGCGCAAGCTCGTCGCGCCGCAAAACATTCGTCTGCCCGACATGAAGCAACCGTTCGAGGTGGCAGCCGTTGACCCGGCGTGCGTCCTTGTGGAGCGGTCAGCGTTGGCGCAGGTCGCCTCCGTCATGTCCGAGGACGACAACGGGCCTGATGCGGATCGCCTGTTCGCCCAGCGGTGGTGTCAGGCGGTAACAGACGCCACAGGTCGACCGCCGGTCCAAACGCCTCTGACGGTCGAACGTCGCTCGGAGGTAGGTCTCCGAGGCTTGCTGGCGATCAAGATGAAGCTCCGGGCGCAGTTGCGAGCCGCTGCCGAAACGCCGGCGCCGCAGGTCCAACTCATCTGACCCGCCAGCCAGGAGATCGCCGCACCGCCGTGACAGCGCCCAACAGCGGCGTTACCGTGGGTGCGGAGCAGTCGTGTCCCGAATGGCGAGAACGATCCATGCGCGTTGCAATGTTGGCACCGATCAGTTGGCCTCTCCCGCCCAGCGGCTACGGACCCTGGGAGTTGGTCGCATCCAACCTGACCGAAGCGCTCGTCGAACTCGGCGTCGACGTCACGCTGTTTGCCGCGGCAGGCTCGGTCACTTCCGCGACGTTGGTCGAGACCACGCCCCACGCCCTGGAAACCTGGCCCGAAGCTGAGCGCAATCAGCCACGCCGCTACGACCCATCCACCGGCCACCTCGAAGGTCCGCCCGATGGATCGCTCTTGGAACGTCTCCACATCGCCCAGTGCATGGAGCGAGCCGCCGACGGTGAATTCGATGTTGTCCATTCACACCTTCACGTCCACGCACTGGTCTTCAGCCGGCTCATCGACTGCCCGCTCCTGACGACGTTGCACGGCGCTGCCTGGGCGACAGCCCATCACCGAGCATTGACCGCCTATCGCGATCAACCGTTCGTTTCGATCTCCGACGCGGAACGAACGCTTATGCCCGAGCTCAACTACGTTGGCACGGTCTACAATGGCATTTCGCTCGAACTGTTCCCATTCGCCGAGAAAAAAGAAGACTATCTGCTATTCGCCGGTCGCCTCTCGCCGGAAAAAGGGCCGGACGTCGCCATTGAAGTCGCCGCACGCTCCGGTCGACGGCTCTTGATGGCCGGCATGATCGAGCCGCAGTACCAGTCTTTCTTCGACGCCAAGATCAAACCCCACCTCGACGGCAGTCGCGTCGAATACCTCGGCCTGCTCTCACAAAAAGAACTGGCTCCTTACTATCGCAATGCGGCGGGCGTGCTATTCACCATCAACTGGTGCGAGCCGTTCGGCCTGGTCGCAGTGGAAGCCCAAGCAAGCGGCACGCCGCTAATCGCCACCCGATGGGGCGCACTGCCCGAGATCATCGTCGAAGGCGAAACCGGATTCGTCGTCGATTCAGTAGACGCAGCAGTCGCCGCCGTCGACAAACTGGACACAATCAAACCCGCCGCCTGCCGACGAAACGTCGAGCAGAGATTCACCTCAACCGCCATGGCCAAAGGATACGCGCAAGTCTACCAATCGCTCACCTGAAACCCATCACGATAGTAGCAGTACAGCGCGAAGTTGCCGTGAATTCGTAGCGCAGGCATCTTGCCTGCATCGCAATCGCAGGCCGTCCGGGCAAGGTGTCTGCGCTATAAAGGAACTTGCGATGTACTCTTAGGCGTGTCTGGAATGCGTCGCATTGAACCGAGCCGCGAACGTAAGGGAGCGATTTGCGATGGCGAAGCTAACCCACCTCCTCACGAACGCGGCCAAAGATGCGTTCCCCAGGAGCCGTCCTGGGTCATGTATGCGACCGCTCGAGATCGTCCCGCCCAGGGGATGGTTGCCGGTACGCAGCGCGAAGGGTAGATGCTGGCTTCGGCGTTGCGTCCCGGAAGCGTACGCCGCGTTCCCCATCGGTATGTAGTCATATTTATTGTTTAATTGATTAATTGAGGTTGAAATTGACGCTCCGGTTCGGTAGGCTTGACGTGTCAAATCGGACAAGCGGGAGATTTCACGCAATTGCGAACCCAGGAGACATTCGATGGCGAACTTACGACTATTGGCGGCGGTGGCGGTGATTGGATGGGTGGGACCACCTTTTGCCCAGGCGGCAGATCTTGGTACCGGTTTTACCTATCAGGGTGATCTCATCGACGGAGGGGTTCCGGTCAACGGAAGCTGTGACTTCAAGTTCACGATGTGGGACGCTGCCGTCGGTGGATCGCAGATCGGCGGTGACAATGTCTCGAGCTACGTCGTCATCGACGGGCGCTTCACCGCCGACCTGGACTTCGGCGCCGACTCATGCAACGGGCAGGGGCGATGGCTTGAGATCGAAGTCTGCTGCCCCTCGGGCTGTGCGCCGGGGTACACCCCGTTGAGCCCGCGTCAAGAACTGGCCCCAAGCCCCTATGCGCTGGCCCTTCCGGGATTGTTCACACAACAGAATTCTTCGAGTCCCAACCTCATTGGCGGCTACAGCGGCAACACTGTCACCGCCGGCGTCGTCGGTGCCACCGTCGCCGGAGGCGGAAAGAACGCCCAGACCAACCGCGTCACCGACAACTACGGGACGATCGGCGGCGGGGTAGGTAACCAAGCCGGTGATCCCGCCGGGCTGCCCTTCGACAACCCATACGCCACGGTTGGCGGCGGCTACGCAAACACCGCCAGCAAAGGAGACGCCACGGTCGGCGGCGGTGGTAACAACACCGCCAGCGGTTACGACTCTACGGTAGGTGGCGGACAGGCTAACATTGCCAGCGGGAGTGAATCCACGATAGGCGGCGGCGCTTCCAACACCGCCAGCGGTAACGACTCCACGGTAGGTGGCGGCGCTTCCAACACCGCCAGCAGTAACGACTCCACGATAGGCGGCGGCGCTTCCAACACCGCCAGCAAAGCAGACGCCACGGTCGGCGGCGGTAGTTACAACGTCGCCAGCGATTACTACTCCACGGTCGGTGGCGGTAAAAGCAACACCGCCAGCGGTAGCAGCTCCACGGTGGGAGGGGGCAACACCAACACCGCTAGCGGTATCCATACCACGGTTCCGGGAGGCTATAGCAACCAAGCCGGCGGAGATTACAGTTTCGCCGCCGGCAGACAGGCCAAGGTCCGCGACGCCGCGCCGCCAGTGGCGACGCCGACGGCGACGAGGGCACCTTCGTCTGGGCCGACTCGACCAACGCCGATTTCACCTCCACCGGGCCCGACCAGTTTCTGATCCGCGCCACCGGCGGCGTCGGCATCGGACACAACTCACCCATATAGGGCCTGTCGATTTAGTCGCTCGGACGGAGTGACACTGCACGCTTGCTGTTTG
>CAYQFV010000095.1:0-9871 GCA_964416845.1 uncultured Phycisphaeraceae bacterium
CGCGGGAGCGAACCTGATTCGCCGATCGCCACAAGCGGTTTGAAGTGAAGCAAGTCCCGCACCGATCGCTCGATCCGAATGGCCAACCCGTCAATGATTGCGTCGGGTTTCGGATCCACGTCGATCCGCAAGTCCGACATCGCGCCCGCTTTCTCCACCACTATGCGAAACTCAGCCACTTCGTCAAATGTGCGAAGGATACCCTCGACAGCCGACGGAAAAACGTTGTTGCCGCGCACGAATAGCAAATCGTCAAGTCGGCCCTCGACGCCACCCACCGCGCGTGCAAACCATCGGCCACAAGAACACCGGCCACGCGTCAGCGTGATCTGGTCGCCCGTACGATAGCGAATCACCGGCATGCCCGGTCGACCCAGATTCGTCAAAACCAGTTCGCCCGAAACATCCCCCCGCACAACGCAGCCGGATTCCGGGTCAATCACCTCCGCGATGAATTCGCTCTCCATCACGTGGACGCTGCCGGGGTTTTCGTGACATTCAAAACCCCAAGGCCCGACCTCGGTCATCCCGGGGTGATCGTACACCCTCGCCCCCCAAGCCGACTCGATCCGATCCCTCGTCGCCGGGATGCTGCCGCCGGGTTCGCCGGCTACGATCAGCGCTCGAACGGGTGTCGCAGCCAGATCGATTCCTTGTGACTCGGCGACCTCAGCCATGTGCAAGGCATAGGTGGGTGTACAACAAACAACAGTCGCCTCGTTCACGATCATATAGTCGAGGCGGGCAGCCGTGGTCATACCGCCACACGGCAGAACGAAGTTCCCCATTCCGGCGGCGCTGTCGTATGCCCCCCAGAATCCGATGAACGGGCCAAACGAGTAAGGAAACAGAAACCGGTCCCGCTGCGTGATTTCCGCCGCGGCATAAATGATGCCCCAGCATCGCTTCCACCAATTCCAACTTTCAGGCGTGTCAAGCATACGCAGGGGCGTGCCCATGCTTCCCGAAGTCTGATGAAGGCGCGTGTAACGGGGCAACGGATAGGTCATCATCGTGCCGTACGGCGGATGATCCCGTTGGTCGTTTTGTAAGTCTTCACGCGTCGTGAACGGCAGACGGTCAAGATCGTCGAATTCCGGGTCGAACTCGACGCCCCGCAACTGCCGTTGGTAGAAACCGTCTGACGTTCGTAACGCGTCGAAGACGAATGCCAGCTTGCGACGTTGGAGCTTCGCCAACTGATCCGGTGGCAGGGTTTCTTCATCCGGCACAAAAAAAGCCATGGAACCGTTCCACTTCGGACGAACAAGTGCGTCCGTCCGATCTTGGACTTCACGGCGAACGCATCGCCGCTACGGGTGACCGTATGAATCGTCGGTGTTGCGAATGGCGCTGCCACGAACGATACAGGACGTGACGCCCGCGTCGTGTGTCGCGCCGATCAGCCTCGGGACGCCATAATACAACAACGGCGTTTATATCGCGAGCGGGGCAATGTAACACGTCAATAACATCCGGCGTCTGTAAGATATTGTCGCAACTCGCAGCACGGTGAACGCAACATCGTCACGCGCGCGCTCCATTGACGTCGCTGGGCGTATTGTGTCTGATGTTCGAGTATCGTCTTGGTGTCTCGTTCATTCGACGAACGATTGCCGGGCATCGCCGGACGCCCGAGAACCTGACCACGCACTTGAAAACTTGGCGATGAAAATCATTTCGTTGGCGGCGGGGGCGGGTGGCATGTACTGCGGCAGTTGTCTGCGAGACAACCGGCTCGCGGCCACGCTCCTGCGCGCCGGGCGCGACGTAACGCTCATGCCCTTGTACACGCCCCTGCGCACCGACGAGGCGAGCGTCAGCAGCCGAAACGTGTTCTTCGGTGGCATCAACGTGTTCCTGCAGCACAGCACGGCCTTGTTTCGCCAAACCCCTCGCATCGTAGACAGCATCCTCGATAGCAACTTTCTGCTGCGCGGCGTTGGGCGATTCGCACCGGCTACCCGTCCGGAAACGCTTGGCTCGCTGACCGTATCCGTGCTCGAGGGAGACAACGGTCGACAGCGCAAGGAACTACGTCGCCTCATAGCAGCCCTTGCGTCGACGAAACCCGATTTGATCAATGTTCCCAATCTAATGTTCGCCGGCGTCGCGCGGGCGATCAAGACCGAACTCGGACTGCCCGTCGTGTGCACACTCAGCGGCGAAGACATGTTTCTCGATCAACTGGTTGAACCCCATCGGTCGCAGGCATTCGCGCTGATCGAAAAGCACTGCGCTCACATCGACGCCTTCGTCGCCGTCACGAAATACTTCGCCGCCCGTGCGGTCAAGCACTTCTCGCTGCCCGCCGAACGCGTCCATTACGTCCCGATGGGCGTTCGCGTCAACGACTTCTCCCCGGCGACCGAAACACCCGTTGGCCCGTTCACCATTGGACATCTCGCGCGCATTTGCAACGAAAAGGGGCTGATGAAGCTCGCGGAGGCGTTCGTGGCGCTGCGCAGCAAAGGCCGAGACTGCAAGCTCGCCATCGCCGGCTACCTGTCGCCCGCAGATCGCCCCTATTGGGACGAAGTGTCAGCCTACTTGCACTCACACGGGCAAGACGATCACGTCACAATGCACGGCGAGGTGTCGTTGGATCAGAAAGTCCGCTTCCTGCAATCGCTACACGTCCTCTCAGTACCAGCGGTCTATCCCGAAGCCAAGGGGTTCTACGTCCTCGAGGCGGCCGCGTGCGGTGTGCCCGTGGTCCAACCGACTGCCGGATCGTTCCCCGAGCTCATCGAACAAACCGGCGGCGGTGTTTTGTTCGATTCCGATACTCCCGGTAAACTTGCGGACGCAATCGCATCGCTCATGGACGACGAATCGCGCCGTCAATCGCTCGCCATGTCCGCGCGGCGGACAGTGGCTGAGCGGTTCAGCGACGATGTCATGGCCGAGGCAACGTGGAAACTATACGAGCAGGTCGTCGCAACGTAGCGTCGCTCGTTCGTCGAACCGCCGGAGACGGTCAAACGAGTATTGAACCATGCTAAGCGTTGAATCCATCAGCAAACGATTTGAGACTCGCGGCGGCACGCTGGAAGTGCTACGTGATGTCACTCTCAAACTCGACCGCGGCGAGTCCGTAGCGATCATGGGGCCGTCCGGTTCAGGCAAGAGCACACTCTTGAACATCATCGGCACGCTCGACACGCCGTCGTCCGGCAGCCTCACAATCGACGGCTGCGACCCGTTTTCACTCTCAGAGCGCGAGTTGGCCCGATTTCGCAATCGGCGGATCGGTTTCGTTTTTCAAGACCATCACCTGCTTCCCCAATGCTCTGTGCTGGAGAACGTCTGTCTGCCGGCGCTCGCCGACAAGGCCAACCAAGACGTATCGCAGCGGGCGGCGGAACTGTTGGAGCGGGTAGGTCTTGCCGATCGGATGGATCACAGGCCGGCCGAACTCTCAGGCGGCGAGAAGCAGCGAGCAGCCGTCGCGCGAGCGGTGATCCACCGTCCGGTGCTCGTACTCGCCGACGAACCGACCGGCAACCTCGACCAAGCGTCCTCCGAGACGGTGGCAGATCTTCTCGCAGAATTGCCCCGCGACGAGCAAGCCGCCCTCGTGGTCGTGACCCACAGCGAATCGCTGGCCGCGCGTTTCGCCCAACGGTTTGAATTCGTCCTAGGCACGCTCACGTCAACCTCCCGGAGCGCACCGTGACGCTCTTTCGCCTTGTTCGCAGAAGCTTGTGGTACGGTCGCGGCGGAAACCTTGCGATCGTGCTGGGCGTGATGGCGGGGACAGCCACACTGACCGGCGCCCTGCTCGTCGGCGACTCCATGCGCGGAAGCTTGCGCGACGTCGCGGTGGGGCGGTTGAACGGTGTGACGCACGCCCTGGTGTCGCAACGATTCTTTCGCCGCGAACTCGCCGATGAAATCGCAGCCGACTCAGGATTCACCGAGCGTTTCGCGCATGCATCCGCCATCATCCTCCTCACCGGCAGCATCACCAACCCAGCAACCGGCAGTCGAGCGGACACCATCAACGTGCTCGGCGTGAACGACGCATTCTTTCAGCGGAACAAATCTGATTGGCCCGAAGGATTCGGCGAGGAACAATCCTGCCTTCTCAACGACGCGCTGGCCGAAGATCTTGGCGTAGTTCCCGGCGACGACCTGTTGATACGCGTCACCAAGCCGTCAGCCATCCCGTCCGAAACCCTCCTCGGCGACAAGAACGACACCACGCTGACGATTCGCCTTCCCTTGCGTCAGGTTGTCGACGGCGACGGTGCGAGCATCTTCAGCTTGAATCCCAAGCACTCGGTCCCACGAAACGTGTTCGTTCCCATCTCGACGCTGCAACGTTTCCTGGATCGTCGCAATCAAGCCAACGCACTGCTCGTCTTCGCCCAGCCAGGCAATCAACGCGACGAACATGACGAAGTCGCAGCCGACTCACAATGGCTCGCGGACGCCTTGCGACAACACCTGAAGCTCGCCGATGTGGGACTAACGCTGCGGGTCGATGCCCAACACCGCTATCTATCGCTGGAAAGCGATCGGTTCATGATCGAACATTCGGTCGCACGCGCTGCCGCAGCAGCATCAAAAAGCACGAACGTCCCGTCGGGTTCGATCCTCACCTACCTCGCCAATGAAATCGCCATCGGCGACGGCGGCGAGAAACGGGCGATTCCCTATTCAACAGTGTCAGCCCTTGACGCCCGCGCAATGGCGATCTGCGGCTTGAAGCTGCGCGACGGATCCGACGCGCCGGCGCTTCAATCAGGAGAAATCCTTCTCAACCAATGGGCGGCCGATGCGTTGAAGGCTTCGGTCGGCGATCGAATCTCTCTTACCTACTACGTTTCATCGCATTTCGGTCAAGTGGCAACCCGAAAGAACTCCTTCGTCTTGCGCGGCGTCGTTCAGTTGGAAGACGACGGCGATCCCGGATTCGCGCCGTCCTATCCCGGCGTGACCGATTCAGACAACATGGCCGACTGGGATCCACCGTTCCCTGTCGACCTCAAAAAGGTCACCGATCGCGACGAGCAATACTGGGATCATTATCGGACCACACCAAAAGCCTTCCTATCGCTCGTAGACGGCGTTTCGATGTGGATCGACGATTCGGATCGCTTCGGATCGCTGACGTCCATTCGGTTTGTGCCATCACGTGGCACTCCCCTCGTCGACGCAGCCACAGCCATCGACCAAGCACTACGGAGCGAGTTGAACCCGTCCGAGTTGGGGCTCCTCTTTCGCCCCGTCCGGTCGGAAGCGCTGACAGCCGCAACGGGGACCACCGATTTCGGCGGGCTGTTCATCGGTTTCAGCATGTTCCTGATCGCGTCCGCCGCCATGCTCGTCGGGCTCCTGTTTCGACTCTCGGTGGAGCGCCGTGCCAGTCAGATAGGCCTGTTGCTCGCCGTTGGGTTCTCACCGCGTCGTGTAACACGGGTCTTGTTGAGTGAGAGCGTCGTGCTGGCGGTGGTGGGATCAGCCGTCGGTGTCCTGGTCGCACGCAGTTACGCGTCGCTCATGCTGACCGGGCTTCGCACATGGTGGGCAAGCGCGGTCAACACCCCCTTTCTGAAGCTGCACGCGTCTTGGACGAGTTCAGCCATCGGCTTCGCTGCAGGTGTAGCGATAGCAATCCTGTCGATTGCGCTGGCCATTCGAGGCGTGTCGCGCATCTCACCGCGGGCATTGGTCGCGGGAGTGATGGCGTCGGACGGCTCGGTGGGGCGGCGAAAATCAAAGACCGCCCGATACATCTCGCTGGTCTCCACAGTGATGATCCACGTATTCCTCGTACTTCTCGCCACCAAGACCATCGGTTCCGCGCCGGCCTTCTTCGGTGTCGGCACCTGCATGCTCATCACCTCCCTATGTGTCACACGGATACTGCTCGGTCGCGAGCCACGATCGGTGATTCACACGCCACAATATGCAATGATTCACCTCGGAATCAGAAACGCGCGTCGAAATCTCGGACGCAGCATGCTAACCGTCAGCCTGATCGCGTCCGCTACGTTCATCATTTTCGCGTTGCAAACGTTTCGCATCGACGTCGACCCGAGTGACAACGATCGACACTCCGGCACCGGCGGGTTCAGCCTCTACGCCGAATCCACCTCGCCCCTGCAATTCGACTTGAACACGCCCGCAGGTCGCGAATCGCTCAGCCTCGCGACCGACACCATGACCGCCCTGGACAAATCGAACGTGTTCCCTTTCCGACTCAGGCCGGGCGACGATTCGAGCTGTCTCAATCTCTACCAACCAACCAAGCCCAAAATCATCGGCGCGATTCCCGCGATGATCGAACGCGGCGGGTTCACGTTCTCATCGACGATCGCCAAATCCGACGCGGACCGCGAGAACCCCTGGCGGCTACTCGATCAGCCCTTGCCCGACGGTGCGATTCCCGTATTCGGCGATGAAGCCGCCGTGCTCTGGCAACTCCACCTCGGCCTGGGCAAAGATCTTACGGTGACTGACGAACACGGTCGCTCGGTCGCGCTTCGATTCGTCGGATTGCTCAAGGGCAGCGCACTGCAGGACGAATTGATCATCTCGGAGGAACATTTCGTCGAGCTATTCCCAACGATCGGCGGCTACGAGTTCTTCCTGATCCAGACGCCCGTCGAGAAGTCCGCCGACCTGTCGGCGATGTTGGAGCGCGATCTTAGCGCATTCGGTTTCGACGCAGCGCCGACCGCCAAACGCCTGGCAGCCTACCTCGCCGTGCAAAACACCTATCTGTCCACCTTTCAATCACTGGGAGCGTTTGGATTGATACTGGGCGTCGTGGGGCTGACGGCTGTGATGCTTCGCAACGTCTGGGACCGGCGTGGCGAACTCGCGCTGATGCGCGCGATCGGGTTTCGTCTTGATTCACTCAGCCGACTGGTGCTCGCCGAGAACGCTTTCCTGGTTGGATGTGGTCTCGCAATCGGCATCGTGGCCGCGATGGCTGCGGTCACCCCGCATCTTCTTCGCCAGCCGCAATCCTTTCCGTGGGTGTCGCTGATCGCAACGCTCGCCGGGGCGTTCGCCGTCGCGATGCTGTCAGGGTTGGTCGCACTTGTGCCCACGCTGCGGGCTCCGCTCATCCCATCGCTAAGATCGGAATGACCCGCACCTCGCCCCGAAACCATGTTGGGTGATCGGTGCTCGCTATCGAGGCCCTTCGTCGTATGCCGCCTGAAACCTGCCGAAGTCGTGAAGATCGACATCGCCGTCTGAGTCCAAATCCGAACACGCGCAGTCTACAGATGCGACGCCCCCCGGACCGGTCCTGCACACCAAGAGTTGAAACAGATCGTCAAGATCGACCACGCCGTCAGCGCTAAGGTCAGCCTCAGGTACGAACAGCTTGAACGACGCAGTCGTGCTGCCCGCGGCGTTGAACGCGCGAATCGTGACCGTGTGCGGACTTTCGACCCTCGTCGGCGCAGCCCAGCGAGTCACCCCGGTAACAAAGTCGATCGTCATACCAGCCGGTCCGACCTCTAGCGTCCAGGGAAACACCAACCCTCCGCATTCGGGGTTGGCGAGATCTGGAATCGTCGACACAAACGCGTCGCCGCATGAGACCGATTGGTCAGCAATGGGAGCAACCTGTGGCGAATCGAGTTCGACCGTGACCAGGAACGAGGTCTCGTCAATGCCCATCGCGTTCGTCGCACGAAGCGTGACGACGTTGCCGGTATTGGATACCGCCGGGTTCGACCACGTGACGACGCCGCTGGCAGGGTCAATCGTCATGCCGGCAGGGCCCGATTCCAGCGTCCACGTCACCGGCGTCATGTTGAGCGCTCGGACAAGCTGCGGTGTAGGGCCGACCCATGGCTGCCCGCACGGCGCGACCGTATCTGGAACGTCCGCGATGATCGGCGACAAGAGCCGGATCGTCAGCGGGACTGAATAGACCGTTGCGTTGTTGTCCTCGAAGGCTTCAGTGATGGTGTTCAGATCGTCGAGAATCGAACCAAGGTAATAATCCCCCGACGCCAGTTCAGCCGGCAGGTCGATGAGCACGTCGAATTGCCCCGCGCCGCCGTTCTGAAGCGAATCCCATTGCAACGCTCCGATGAGCAGGTCTCCCGTGTCGATCACGCTGTCCGTCGAAAGATAGAATCCCTGACGCACGTTGGTGACCAGCGTCGTACCGAGGTTTTCAATCTGGATGCGAACCGCCAATTGGTCACCCGGGTCTGCCAGCGTTGGCGTGAATAGGATCGGCGCGGAGGCTCCGACGCCCGATCGGTAAAAGTTTGCGTTGCCCAAATCGGTGAAGATTCCGCCGGGGTAGAGCGTACGCAGACCCGCCCGATCGTCGGCGTGCGGTTCGATGATGTTCTCCTGACCAAACGTGCCACCGTTGGGGTAGAACGAGTTCATCAAGCACAACACATTGTCCTCGTGGCCCAGCCCCAGCGCATGACCAAACTCGTGCATGGCGACCAGCATCAGGGAGAACCCATGTGTCGAGGGGTCCATCAGCACATCGGTGCTGGGTGCGAAGTCGGTCGTCCACTGCCAATTGTTGGGCGCGTCCGCGTTGAACAGCGTATCCATGTCGACCCACTCCGCCCCGACGTTGCCAAGAAACGTCAACGCCAACGTCCGCGGATCATCGAAGTACGAAGCAGGAACCGCCTCCGTATAGCTGACCCCGTCGAATTGGTCCGGAGGTGAAATGGTCGCCTGACCCGCTGAAAACATCCACGTCGACCCACCCGCCAGGTTCCACGCGCCCGCCGCGCCCAAGACCGCAATCGACGTATCAGACCCGGGCGGAAACGTATCGTTCGACAGCCACCTCGTGTCAGTCGCCGCAGGCCAGGTCACGACGCTGCCGCCGAAAGTAAACCAACTAAACCCGTCCGCGTCACGACTCAGCCCGGCGAAGGTGGCACACGCAACGATCGTCAGCGAAGCACAGCGGCATCGACGCAACGCCCAGAACACGCCTCGACCAACACGCGTCGAACGGACTGTCACGCGACTATTCACCGCCAGGTAACCTCCCATCGGTTGGCACTGTGGGAGGCGACACCGCCCGTCGAGATTGGTCCACTTGCGCGCTCGGCCGATCGGTGCGATCAGCCCGCACGCGCAGGCTCGTCGCGCGAACCGGAATGCGACGCGGCAGACCTGCGGGTTGGGTCAGGGCATGATCCCGACTCGCAGCAATGATGGGCCGAATCTGATCGAGGAATTGATCGTAGCTCAACGATGCCGCCACGACGGGGCTGACCGGTAGGACGCCGCGGATTGACGCCGATTGACCGCCCAATATGAATCCATCGCCGCGCGCAGGTTGTGGCGCTGTAGCCGTCGAGCGAACGTAACCCCGCGTATCGATACCGAGAATCGCGCCGCCCCCAACGTCGTAGACCTTCGCCACGTCGTCAGGGCCACGTTTGATTCGAAAAGCACCGTGGAAGATTCCCACGACAGGGTACACGTTGTATGTGGGACGAATGAACAACAGCCAGCGACCGCCAACTTCGAAGTGCGGCGCGCCGGTCAATCGGAGTCGAGCGTCGCCAACATGACCGCCGGGAACGACGATCTCGAACGTGTCGGCGGACGTGGCCAACTCGCCTTTGAGATAAACCACGCTGCGAAACCGCACACGCGTTGTGATCGTACTGCCGTCCGGGGACCATTGGCACTGCACCGAGTCCACCACGCCGTCGATGATCTGCCCGGCAGCGTCAGCCATCTCGGACACAGTCATGGGCAAAACCGAAGACGCCCGCGTCGCATGAACGCCGACCAGCATCGCGAGGCACAAGTAGGATGCGCCGCGGAAGCGCTTCTTCACCGCAGAGATCGCAACGCATCCCAAAACGTAAGCGTCTCGTCCATTCATTCGCATACAAACCCG
>CAYQFV010000095.1:9971-15484 GCA_964416845.1 uncultured Phycisphaeraceae bacterium
TCGCAACGCATCCCAAAACGTAAGCGTCTCGTCCATTCATTCGCATACAAACCCGCCCCGTTGCCCGGTTCACAACACTCGTCGCTGTCGCGACGTGTCAGCCGGCCATTATAACGAACCGCAAACCCAATCCGGACGACATTTCGCGAAATGCCACCCCCGCAACGTGCAACGTCCGAGAATTCGTCCGTACGCGCGTACTGCCGCCGACTGCCACACGCCGATCTATCCGACGCCACGCCCGCGCGCCGTCGTCGACGCCTCGGGTGCGGCTCGCGGCGACCTGCCGTACAATGCTCCGGTCGTCGAAAGGAGGTTCCAGTATGCCCATTGCAATCTACAAAGTGGATGCGTTCACCGACCGAGCGTTCGCAGGAAACCCGGCAGCGGTGTGCGTGTTGGATGGACCGGCCGAGGAGGCGTGGATGCAGTCTGTAGCGGCGGAGATGAATGTCTCCGAGACGGCCTTCATTCACGAGGACCGGGGCGTGTACCAATTGCGGTGGTTTACGCCAACTGTCGAAGTCGATCTGTGCGGCCACGCGACGCTCGCGTCGGCCCATATTCTCTGGGAGCAGGGACTTCTCGACGAGGACCGCACCGCCGTCTTCGAGACGCGAAGTGGTCGATTGTCCGCCACGCGCGAGAAGAGCAGGGTGCAGTTGGACTTTCCCGCCGAACCCGCCGCAGTGGTGACTCCTCCCGACGAGTTTCTCGACGCGCTTGGAGCGCACGCCCTGTTCGTCGGCTGCAACCGGATGGATTACCTCGTCGAGGTTGAATCACAGGATGCGTTGTGTGATCTCAAACCGGACTTCGCACGGCTTTCACCGATGACCCGTCGCGGCGTGATCGTGACAGCCGTCGCCGAGGCCGACACGGGTTTCGACTTCGTTTCAAGGTTCTTCGCGCCCGCCGCCGGGGTCGACGAAGACCCGGTGACAGGATCCGCTCACTGCTGCCTCGGACCGTATTGGCAGGCGCGACTGTCGCGAAACAGCTTCACCGCGTTTCAAGCGTCGGCTCGCGGGGGCGTGGTCGGTGTCACGGTCGCCGGCGATCGCGTGCTGCTCGTCGGCGACGCGGTCACGGTCCTGGTTGGCCACTTGATGGTCTGAATGTGCTCGGCGACGTGCCAGTGCAAAGTGCCACACGTTGGCACTCGAACGCCGTCACACGCCGAGCCCGCGTCTTGACAGACTCGGATGCGCGCAAAAAAGCCCAGGGCGAAATCACTCGCCCCGGGCTTCACAAAATGGAGAAATCAGAACCGTCTCGATTACAGCGAGAAGGACGTTGAAACGGCTGTCTCGACGATCTTCTTAACCCGCGCTTCAGCGAGTTTCAACTTGGCGGTTGTCTCGCAGGGCGTTTCTTCACCGGCAACGACGAAGGTCATTTTCTTGCCGGATTTCTTACACTTTTCGCCGGCCATCTTGCTGCAGCCGTAGCTCTTACCGTCAACCTTGTACGCGATCGCCACTTCGCTGACGGCTTCCTTGATCGACGCAAGCACCTTTTCCGCCGTTTCTTTCGAAGGCAGATCCACGCCGCCCACACGGTACGCGACCTTGGACTTGGCTTCGTTCGCGACACGCTTGGCGGTCATGGGGCATTTCATGCACTTGCCATTGGCGACATACTGAATCGTCTGCAGCGATTCGGCTTCGTCCTCCAGCAACGCGGTCAGACGAACCATCGCCTTGCCTTCGTCGGTGAGCACGTCGTCACCTACAACGAACTCGACGGGCTTGTGCGACGCTTCCGCCATGGTCGCCGCACTCTTCGAGCAGCCGGTCACTTCTTCGCCGACGCGGTACTTGAGCGACGGCATGGCGGCAAGAACTGCGGACACCTTCTTGGCGATCGGGCATCCACCGTCAGCGGAGGCGGTTGTCTTGCCCTTCTTGCAACACGGCTTGTCCGAACGCTTGGACGCAACGGTCTTGGCGCCCTTCTTGCAGCATGGCTTGTCAGCGCCCTTGGCGACCGCTTTCGCGCCTTTCTTGCAGCAAGGCTTGTCGTTCTTGACGGCAACGGTGGCGGCTTTCTTCGATCCACAGCACGGCTTCTTCGCCCCGGTCGACACCGTCTTGGCGGTTCCTTCAGAGCGTCCGTCGTCGGTCTTGCCGGCAACGGTCACGGCTTTCTTGCCGTGACATGGCGGCGTCGCGTCCTTGTCCGCAACGGTCGCAGCCTTTTTGGCGTGACATGGTGGCGTGGCACCCTTGTCTGCCGTCTTCTTTGATCCCGGCGGGCAGGCGGACGCCGCCATTGCGACGAAACCAAACGTCACGACCAGGGCACTTGCCAACATTTTGCGCGTCATACGAAATCTCCTTTTGCATTCCCAGGTGCCGAACCGGTGCACGATTCGCACGACGGTAGCACCAAACTGCTCTCCGTCTTCCATGGATCGGAAGATCATTCTACGAATCTGAGTGCGGTCGGCTTCGAATTCGAAGGGCTCGACGAACCGCCAACGCACCCACTATATCAACCTCAGCCATCAAGAAAAAGACGTCATACAAACGATTACAATTAACTTCCCTCGCCCCCGCGGTCCTCAAGAGGCACATCCTGCGAGATTTTGGCGGCCTTTGCGGATGAATAGGCAACCGTGACGGCCCGGCTGCCGCGAACGATCCACCTGAAATACCGCCTCGAGTGTCCACCAATCCCATCGTCCAACCAAATCCGAGCGGGATTGCGTTTGGTCAGCGACAACTGTCGATCGTACGCGCTGTCCAGCGTTCCAGACGCGAGCACGTCGACATCGGACCCGTCACCGCTATCCAACTGAATGAAATCCCGTGGCCCGATCTTCTGGTCAGCGGCGCGGGCGCTGATCGTCGGAATCAACCGCGTGTTCGCTACCGAAACGGTGATGCTCCAAACGTCAGGATCGATGTTATTCACAACCGCTTCGCCGAACTCGAGTAGCGGCATCTGATCGGCATGGTACAGCGTGAACGCCGCGTTGCGATGGCAAAGCTCTTCAAGCATGAACGGCGGAGGTACGCGCGACGAATACTTGGTCCATCCACCGATTTCAATGTCGCCGTAAACCGGATGCTTGTAAGACTTAAGCTCGCGATACGTTTGGCCGAACTGCAGCAAGTCGCCGAACTTGAATCTCCGCTCGTTTGCAATGCGCCGGCTGCGAGGCGGGTCGCCACCGAGGTACTGCTTGAACGACCACAGCTCGTTGGTGAAACTGAAAATGCCCAGCCCCTCGTAAGTCCAATTCACAAAGCCGCCATGAACGTCGTACAGATCTTTGAAAATCACCATGTACTCGTAGAACGGCAACAGTTCCTCGCCCGTTTTGCCCATCTCGTCGTAGACCCGCAGGTCGGCCCGAGGGTAGGCTGACTTGCGCATTTCCGCACCCGGGCCACGCAGAATCATCCCGCCCGAATTGTGGTACGACTGCACCGCAGCCACGTTGGGATGGTCTGCCAGAAACGCCCCGATCGCCGCCGTCTCCGGATACGAAAAGGGGAAATCCCCCGCGCCGTATTGAATGTGGCTTGGCTGCCAGTCCGACGGCCAGTTGCGATTCATGTCATATCCGCCCGGTCCGTCCTCGTTGATCCGTCCGTCACCGTCGTTGTCGATTCCTTCGGACCGCAGGTAGACGTAGTCACCTTTTTGGTCCGGCGGAACGCGCTCAAAAATGCGCGGGTCCGCCGCGGACCGCCGCCATCGGCCGGCGGGGTCTTTCTTCCACATCGACGTGATGAAACCGTCGCCATCAAGATCGTCGGGACCGTCTTCGTCGTACAGGCCGTCGTAATCGTTGTCGGTAGGCCTCTTGCCGCTACGAGACGAGTGGGGCGTGTTGGGAGCGTTGAACCAGTGGGCCCGCCCGTCGGGATTGACCATGGGAAGAATGTAAAACGCCCGTTGGTCCATCAACTCAGTCAGCGTCTTCACCTTTCCGTAGCTCTTGGTCAGATACCAAATGGTGTACAGACAAGTTTCCGTGCCCTGAATCTCGTTGCCGTGAACGTTGGCGTCGATGTAGATAGCCGCCTTGTCGCGGTCCGCCCCGGTCGTCGCGTTGTTGATCGTCACCATCCACATGTCGCGACCTTCCACGCTCTTGCCGATGGATTCGAGCGTGACCAGATCCGGGTAGGCCTGTTGCAATTGGTTGAGCGCGTCGGTGACCTCATCGTAGTTGTAGAACTTGTCGAATCGCAAATCGACCAGACTCGGCAGTTGCTCTTGGGCATGCGTAGCGGGAACAACCATCGACAATATGCCAGCCATCGAGGCGACAATTCCCATAGCGCCTGTCGTCTTCATTGCACACCTCCGTCCCGCCGCTTCGCCGCCCCAGCCAACACAACCTCCTCCGTGAAGTCACCGTATTTTTCACTTGTAACGCGGATGGTGACGGTCTGGTTTGCCCGACCGCGAATCACCCATCGCAGTTCGTACACCCCGCCTTCGCCCTCAACGCTCCACACCTTGTGCACTTTGTCTCCACCGAGAATGTCCGCCAGATCGAGATCCAACCAAACCACCGCCGGTCGAACCCGGCGAGTCAGCTTGGCAATCGACAAGCCCGACGGAAAGTAGCCGCCATTGGTCAAAAACGCTTTGATCTCGTACACCGATTCGTGCAGACGACTCACCTCGACCCGCTCGAGCGACAGGCTGGGGAACCTCCCTCCCAAATCGAGCAGAAACTTCGTTTGGGCATCCGCAAGATCGTCCAGTTGGTCTGCAGGAGGATTCATTCGGAAATACGGGACGAACCCGCCAATCTCGACCGCGCCCAACGTAGGATGCTCGAACGGCTTCCAATTGATGAAGCCGGCTCCGTCGCGTTGCTCATCGCTGTATTTAAGCCACGCTTTCGCCTGCTCGAACGCCTTCTTGTCTTTCTTTTTTCCGCCACTCTTTCCCGACTTGCCGCCTCGACCGCCGCGCCGAAACCCGCCGCGTCGATGCGGGCTTCCCGATCCGTCATGGTCCGACGATGTCGCATCGCCATCCTTGTCACCAGACTTAGCCTCACCTTCTCCGGCGTCGTCGCCATCGCCGTCTTCTTCTTTTTTCTCGGGCGAGGGTCTGACCCACACGCGACTGGCGAACGATGGGATACCAAGCTGGGCATACGTCCACGCGTGAAATGCTCCCGACTGCGACTGCTTGGGAGCTTTCTCGATGCCGGTCAGTTCCTTGTATTGCTTGGCGATGTGCTTGTAGATACCGACGTCGCCCTCGTCGAGCGTCACCGGCGCCTCCTTGGTCGCATCTTTCTTTCCGCTCTCGTCGACACGGACAAGGTTATCCTGCCGGCCAAGGGATATCACCATCGCGACGCGACGGTGGCTGACGACGAAATCCGCCAAGGCGTGAGACTCCGGTTCCGACAGTTGGAACGGGCCTGTCGTCGGTTGGTGCTCTTGGTATTGATGCGGAAAATTGGCGTTCAGATCCACGCCGCCAATCGGATCCTCGTTGTACTCCCCGTCGCCGTCGTCATCGATGCCCTC
>CAYQFV010000096.1:0-15390 GCA_964416845.1 uncultured Phycisphaeraceae bacterium
ACCACGACGGCGATGTTGTTTTGGTCGAACACCATTTGGACTTTGGAGAGGGAGTCATCAAGCGAGACCACGCCACCCATTTCGGCAGCTGCGCGAGAAACATGATCGTCCGGAGTGCACTCACCACTCACCAGGGCGCGTAGAATGTCTGTTTCGTGGATCATGCTCGGGGCGTCCCCGTTCAGCGGTTTGACCGGCATTTGCGAGATGCCCAACTCGCTCATCCGTCTCACCACGTCGCACAGTGCCTCATCGGCGGCAGCGAACTCAACGTGCCCGCCTTTGAACTGGAGCACTTCGCGAACGGTGCCGAGTCGCTCCTCAAGACGAAGGAAACCGAGGTCTTTCATCCATTCGTCATCAAAACATTTGCTCAGATAGCGATCGCCCGCGTCGGGTAAGATGACCACGACCACTTTTCCAGGGCCCAACTCTCGAGCAGTCTGCAGCGCGCCGAACATGGCCGTCCCGGACGATCCGCCTGAGAATATGCCCTCCTCC
The DNA here is from genome assembly GCA_964416845.1 of uncultured Phycisphaeraceae bacterium. GTDB lineage: Bacteria > Planctomycetota > Phycisphaerae > UBA1845 > UBA1845 > CAYQFV01. The sequence continues at coordinate 502 of CAYQFV010000096.1, forward strand.
CTCACGAGACGCCTCGCGGTGATGAACGTGTCGCGATCCGAGACTTGAATCACGTCATCGATGACGGACAAGTCGAGCGTGCCCACCATGAAATCATGCCCGATTCCCTCGACAACGTAGACGCTCGGATCACCCGGCTCGCGATCGTGGAATAGATCGTAATAGATGCTTCCAATGGGATCGGGACAAACGATTCGGATCTGGCGACCTGCTTCGGCCGCCTTCTCCTTGAGATACTTGCCCGCTCCGGAGATCGTCCCGCCCGTGCCGATTCCGCCGACGAGACAATCGATTTGTCCGTCGGTCGCCTCCCAGATTTCCGGGCCGGTGGTCAGGTAGTGGGCCTCGGGGTTGTCCATGTTGTTGTATTGATCGGTGTAGAAACCCTTGGGCGTTTCCCGCGCGATGCGCTTGGCGATTTCGACGTAGCTGTCGGGATGATCGTGCGGTAGGTCGGTTTTGGTCACGACGACCTCTGCACCGTACGCTTTGAGCATGTCGATCTTTTCTTTGCTCATCTTGTCGGGAATGGTGAACACGCATCGATAGCCACGAACCGCCGCCGCCATCGCCAGCCCCAGCCCCGTGTTGCCCGACGTGCTTTCGACCAATGTCGAGCCCGGGCCGATCAGGCCACGCTCTTCCGCACGCCGCACAATGTGGAACGCCATCCGATCCTTCACCGACCCGCCCGGGTTGAGCTGTTCCAACTTGACCAGCACGGTGGCCATCCCCGTGTCGATCATTCGATTCAGCTTGACGAGCGGCGTGTGGCCGATCAGATCAAGAATGTTCTCGCAATACTTCATGGACATTGATCCGCTTCTTTCCGCCCGCGGGGCGTGCGATGCTCGTTTTCGGTCCGATCGTGATGACACTCGAGATGAATCGCCGAAGGACGAATTGCCGTGTGCGAAACAACTGTGGACTCCATCAACACCACCATAGTACCGGCTGCGCGGGCTGCATTGCAAGCCGCCGGCAGGATCGCCGGGAAGAGCAAATGCGGGCGTGATCGGTGGCGGGCGTCGAATCGTCGCGGGTCACGAACCGCCGGTATCGTCGGGATTCGCTGCATCCGGCGAGATCTGACGAGTTGAGCCCGCGCTGCCGGCCTCGGACGAACCTGATGCTCGCTCGAAGTCCTTACGGGCTGACTCCAGTCGTTCGCGATGGGCGATTTTGGCTTCATAGCCCATGCCGGACACGTCCCGTTGACGGACACGGTCCAACGCGTGCTTGGACTTGGTGACATCGGATTGGTTGGGCACTTGGCACCTCCACGAGCAGGTAAGAAATCGGCATCATCCTCGATTGCCTCAGAACATGCTTGAGGCGCGTCGTTCCCCATCAGAGCCGCGACCGTGAGGGAGCGATGCCGCCGCGAACGCAACCGCTTGCTTACGCGCGCGGCTCGGAATGATGCTTCGTAAACACGTTTTCATGTCTCTTCCGCGAGTCGCTCCGGCGACGAACCATCGCGGACACATTTGGCATCTATTCTGACAATCGGCAAACTTGCTCCGCAAGCTGAGGCCTACATTGTTGACCGCTCAAGGGCAGCCGTCGATCGGATGGTTCATTCCTTGCGAATGGGTCATTACGCGTTGTCGACCCGCAGTCGGAAAAACCTTCGTTTTCCGCGCTGAAACACGCTTCCGGATTTGATCGTGAGCGATGCTTGCGGATCGTCGAGCGGGTGGCCGTCGAGACGAACGCCGCGTTCGGCGATGAGCCGTCGCGCTTCGCCGTTGGACTTGGCAAATCCGCACGCCCGAACCAGTTCGACGGCGGTCATCGTGACCGGCACGGTGATCTCGGGAATGTCGTCGGGCACGCCCGCCGCTCCGGCGCGGTGGATGCGAGCGAACTCGTCCGCGGCTGCGTCCGCGTCCTGTGCAGTGTGAAACCTCGCGACGATGTCCTTGGCGAGCGATACCTTCGCGTCGCGCGGATGGGTCCGCGCGGAGTCGACCAGCGTTGCGATGTCGTCTGCGGACTTGCCCGTGAGCAGGTCGAAGTAGTTCTTCATGAGCGCGTCGGGGATGCTCATGATCTTGCCGAACATGTCGGTCGGCGAATCGCTGACGCCGACGTAGTTGCCGAGCGATTTGCTCATTTTTTCCACGCCGTCAATGCCGACCAGAATCGGCATGATGACGACGACTTGCGGCTGCTGGCCGGCGTTTTTTTGGAAATCGCGACCGACGAGGTTGTTGAACGTCTGATCCGTGCCGCCCAGTTCCACGTCCGACTGAATCATGACGCTGTCGTGGGCTTGCATCAGCGGATAGAACGTTTCGTGGAGATAGATTTCGACGCCGGCCTTCTGACGTTTGGCGAACGTGTCGCGCTCCAGCATTCGCGCGACAGTAATCTGGGATGCGAGCTTGATGACGTCGGCGAAGGACATCGGTGCCAACCACTCGCTGTTGGGTCGAATCTCGAGTTTGTCGGGGGACAGGTCGAGCACCTTTCCCGCTTGGGCGAGGTAGGTCTCAGCGTTGGCGGTGACCTGCTCGTCGGTCAGTATCGGTCGCGTCTTGGACCGTCCGGTGGGGTCGCCGATCTTGGCGGTGTAGTCCCCGATGATGAGGACTGCGCGATGACCCATGTCTTGGAAGTCTCGCATTTTTCGCAAGACCACGGTGTGTCCCAGCGTCAGATCCGGCGCGGTCGGGTCCATGCCCAGCTTGACGCGCAGCGGCTTGCCGGTTTCGCCGGATGCGACAAGCTTCTTGCGAAGTTCGTCGACCGAGTAAATCCGGTCGCACCCGCGAGAGAGTATGGCAAGTTGTTCGTCGATGGACGGCATGGTGGTTCGTTCGTCCTTTCGGGCGAGATGCTACGCTGGCAACCCGTGCGGATCAACCGCCGACGTGTACCAGTGATTCCCACAGAAGTGTCTTGGCGTTGAAGAGGGCGTGCAGAACGATGGGGGCTACCAGCGAACCGGTTCGCATGTAGAGCATGCCGAGAACGACGCCGAGGATCGTCAGCGCTGGCACGACGTGCGGTTGTGGCGAATCACCGCCGCCGGCGTGAATGACGCCGAAAATCATCGCGGACAGAGCGACGGTAAGCCACCGACTCTTGAGACAGTTGCCGAGGCAGGTCTGGATGATCCCACGGAAGAACAGTTCTTCCGAGATGGGAGCCATGACAGCCGTCCCGATCCACGCCATCCAGAGCATCGTCTTGCCGTTGCGGATCGCGTCGACGACGGTGTGGTCGAAGAACTGGTAATTCGGCGCGACCACGTCGATCAATTCCACCGTTCCGAAATACACCAGGTGGCAGAGGGCGAGCGACGCGGGCATGATCACGCAGCCGAGCATCACGTTGCGAGCGAGCGTGCCCTTGCCGAAAACGAAGGCCGACACACCGCCGGTGAAGCAGCGTGACGCGACCCACAGGCACGCCAGCGCCCCGGCCAACGGAGCGACCTGACCTGCCAAGAACCCTTCCACTCCAATGGGCGACGCGGAGGTCGACGAATCGACGACCGTTGCAGCAATGCCACCCGCGAGCAGCCACACGAAAAACGGGAACAACACGCCTTCCGGGGAAAGGCTGTTCGGCACGTCGGTATCGGGTAGGAGCGGGTTGGAGCAGCGCCGACGGATCCAAACGACCAGAAACCCCACCGCCACCGCGCCCCCGACGCCCAGCAAGACGTCGTCCAAGACCGGGAGCACCGTCGCCCAATCGATCGACGCGAACCATGACGCAGGCCAACCGCCCTTGAACGTTCGCCCAGTGAGCGCCGTCGCAATCAACATCAGTGGCAAAGCCGACATTCCGGCGGACTATAGAGCGACGACGTGCAATTGCCAATCCTAACGGGAGCGTAGCGAGACCGTTGGCCGTCCCGATGACCGGGTGTCACGGTTCTTCGACCGTCAGATGTTTTCCCCGTGAAAGAAGGCGGCGGCCATTCGGTCCGCCATGGGTTGATTCGAAAAGATAAGCGGCAGGATGTACTGCGTGTCGGTGTTGGGGCTTCGAAGGTAGTCCGCCATCGTCGTTCGCCAGACGGAATTGAACTCCATGAGGGCGTCTTGGGTATTGGTCGCGTCCAAGGCGTTGAGCAGGACGCCGGCGGCAATTCGGGCTGACCACATAGCCGGAAAGATTCCCTCGCCACTGGCAGCTGACACGAAACCCCCAGCATCACCGATGATGAGCGACCGCTTCGCAACGTGGGTGTCCATGGACAGTGCAACGGCGGTTGGATGGACGAGAATCTCGGCGGCTGACGCCTCCTTGCTCAGATCGACGTCGACGATCTTTGCGCGGGCTGCGTTGCGGCAAAGCGTCACAAGATTGGGAATGATATCGGATCGCGGCCCTGGTGATTGAACGTTGAGACACACGAACCGGCCGGCATTGACGATCGTGCCGAAACCACCAACCTGATCGACGCCGAGAACGACCGAGACCGACGGGTCCGGCCAATCGGTATCGCGATCCGTTCCGATTTGGGCCAACCAGGACCCACCGGACGGCGCTTCGCATGCCATTGCCAACTGATGCAACAACGGTGTCGCGCGGCCCGCTGCCAGAACCAGCAGACGCCCGCGATAGTCTGGGCGGCCTGGAACACTCAGCGTGACGCTCTGCTCCTGAAGGTCGACGCGTTCGACCGCATAACCTTCGACAAGATGCGCCCCTTCGCGAACGGCGACCTTGACGAGTTCGTGATCGAAGACCGCTCGGTCAACCAGGTATCCGGGCGAGTGCTGAAGATTCGGCCGAGCGACTTTGGTCAGGTCAGCCGTATAGAACGCCATGCGATGAAACGCGTGGGCGTCGAGCAATTCAGCCGAGACGCCCAGATCCGCAAGGAGGGTGTCGGCGCTGGCGCTCAGCCAGCCGGAGTAATCTCGCAGCCTTGGAAAATGTGCTTGGTCGATCAGGCAGACGCTCTTGCCCTCGCGAGCCAGGCAAATGGCGGCGGTAGCCCCTGCCGGCCCTGCCCCGATGACGAGCACATCGAACAAACCCTCGTGTGGTCTCGGGACCATGAATACCTCGTATTGGCACGCCGTTTCGTCACGACCGGAGCCCGTAGCGTCAGCGGGACCGGTCAGCCACCCAACACGCGACGATACCATCGTCGGGCAACTTTGCAACGAGCGGCCATCAAGCGGCGGATGTCTGCGATCGTCATCAACGCACGTCGAGTTGTTCCCAAAGCGCCTTTTCGGTCTTGCCGAATCGATCGGTGGCGGATTTGATTTCTTTTCGAATGGCTTGCAAGGTCGGGTCGTCGTCGGTGAGGTGGCCGTCCTCCGCTTCGAGCATCGCGTCGAGTTGACCGATGCAATCATCGAGATGGGCTGACGCTTCGGTGAATTCTCGCACTGCGTCGAGGATGAACTTTTGTTTGGATTCGGTGGCGGTCGGCTGATGGATGAGCGCCCAAGGGTGCAATCGCAGGTTCTTGGTGGCAGCTTTAAGATGGTCGCTGGCGACCTTGGCGTTCTGGACCAGCGTAACGATGCGGTCTTCGCTGCGCGTGACGATGCGCTTGGCCTTGTGCGTCACAACGTCGATATCCTCGAGCGATTGATTGAGCTTGTCGAAGGCTGCGTGGGTCTTTGCGAGGAGGCTGTCGGCGTTGGTTGCGCTCAGCTCGTTTTGGACCGCGGGAAGAACGTCGCCATCGAGCTTTGCGACAATCCCCTCGACCGAGACGACCGTCGACCGCACGTCGGGGCGATTCTCGTCGATCGTGTCAGCCACCGTCGCCAGCGCGCGATCGATCAGATCCAGACTGTGGTGGATCTTGGACAGCATCATTCGATCGTCGCCGGGTGACATTTGCCTGTCGAGGGTGGCGGTGATGGCTGTGATGTGGTCGAGAATGGAGCCGATCTTGTTCACCAGCGCGGTCTGCACCGACGGGTCCACGGTTTGCTTGAGGTTGAACATCACGCCCTTGAGATCGTCGAGAATGCGGTGGATCTTCGCGACGAAAGAGACCGGGGACGCCGCGTCGAGTTGCGATTTGATTTGCGATATCAGGCTCTTGGGATCCTGCTCGTCGAACTGGCTCGTGATCATTGCGAGGTCGGACGCAAAGCCGATCGCGCGAGCCTCGATGGGGTGAGCGGGAGAAGCTCGCTTCGCGTCGGTACCGCGATGCTCAATGGTGAGTTGGCCTTGGTCGCCGAGAATCTGCCCCTCCACCGCGATTCTACAATCGGAGCGAAGATCGATGACCGCGTTGACCTGCCCGTCGATTTCGAAGTAAAGATCGGTCTCACCGTCGTGCGGTGGCGAGGTTGGTCGCTCGATGGTCTTGACCGAGGTCACCACGCCGACCTGCTGTGGTCCGCAAACGATGGGCGCGCCAGCCTTGATGCGAGGAATCTTCAGGTCATGTTTCACGAGGACGACGATGGGAACGCGGGAATCGAAGCTGCTGCCACCGATGTAGATGATGGCGGTGAAGAACAAGGTGAGGACGACCAGGGTTGTGATCCCCAGCCGAAGGGCATTCCGTTCGGTTGGCATGTGTGGCGTTCCTCTTGTCGAACGTTGGGACGCGTACAGCGCGACTCGGCCTTATCATAATGAAACCGGCGTCGATGGCGACCGCCTGTCAGTCTCCACCGAGAATGAGTCTTTCGAATTCGGTGGTCCCGTCGCTGGCGGTGAGCGGTCCTTCCCCGAGACCGTTGAGAAACTGGTGCATCAACTGTTCGTCCGGGGATGTCAAGCTGTCGGGATCCGCATCGCGGATCTTGGAGAAAGCCTCTCGAGGTGCGATCTTGAGGACACGCCCCTTGTCGAGCATCACCATGCGATCGGCGATGCGAAAAGCTGAGTCCATCTCGTGCGTCACGACCACACTGGTGACCCGAAGCTTTTTCGACAAATCGATCATCAACTCGTCAATCGCTGCGCTGGTAACCGGATCGAGACCGGCCGACGGTTCGTCGTAGAAGAGGATCTGCGGATCCAACGCCGTCGCGCGTGCAAGAGCTGCCCGCTTTTTCTGACCGCCGGAAAGCTGGGATGGCATCTTGTTGCGATGGGCAAGCATCTGCACCTGCTGCAATTTGAGCGTGACGACGATATCGATGACGGATGGATCGACGTAGGAATGCTCGACGAGGGGAAGAGCGACGTTTTCCGCAAGCGTCATCGAATTGAACAGCGCACCGCCTTGAAAGAGAATGCCAAACCTTTTTCGCAGGGCGTTGAGATCGTTTTCCGACATGGTGCACAGGTCGGCGGGAGCACTCATGCCCTTGGTCCTGTAGAGAATGCTTCCCTCGTCGACCCGGTATTCGCCGATGAGACAATTGAGCAGCGTACTCTTTCCACAACCGCTGCCGCCCATCACGACCAGCGTCTCGCCGCGAATCACGTCAAAGGTTACACCGTTCAACACGCGCACCGGTCGCGCGTGAACATCTTTGAATGACTTGACGACGTGGTGCACTCGGATGGCGACGTTGGGATCGAGCATGGCGTAGCGTCAAATACCAAACGCGTAAAAGGCAGCCGTGAAGAGCGCGTCGATTCCGATCAACGCAACGATCGACTTGACCACCGTTCCGGTCGTCGCCCGTCCGACCCCCGCAGGACCGCCGGTGACCGCGAAACCTTCGTAGCAGGCGATGGTCGAAATCACCACGCCGAAGACGGCTGCCTTGACCAGCCCGGTGGCGAAGTCTGTGGTCTTGAGCGCGGACTGAGTCACGTTGAGATACAACGCGGGAGATACGTCGAGCACGAAGACGCCTGCGAGGAACCCTCCCAGAATTCCGATGTAGTCCGCGATAACGCTTAAGGCGGTGAGCATCACGGTGGTGGCGATGACGCGCGGAACGACCAAAAAGCGGATCGGATTCAGCGCATGGGCGCGAAGCGCCTTGACTTCTTCCGACTCGACCATGGCTCCGATTTCCGCGGCGATCGACGCACCGGCGAAACCACTCAGCACCACGGCGGTCAGCAATGGTCCCAGTTCGCGGATCACCGCGATGCCGACGATCTCGGCGATGCTCTCCAGCTTGCCGTACGTCTTGAGCGTCGGCGCCATCTGCAACGCGAGGATCAGTCCGATGAAAACCTGAACCACGATGATGATGGGGATGCTGCGAACGCCGACGCGGACCATCTGTGACGCAAGAGATCGCCATCCGAATCGCACGCTCTTGGAGAAGAGCCCGCGAAACGCCCAGGAAAATGTGTCGCTCAAAAGGTAGGTAAGACCTCCGACGTAACGAATCCCCGCCGCAACCGAGTCGACCAGAGCGAAGGTCGCCATGCCCAGTGCATAGACGCTGCGAATCAGAATTGGGCTTCCGTCGGATTTGCTCATTTGCTCATGGATGCAGTCGGGTCGCTCACGTCTGCATTGCTTCTTGCTCAGTGGCAGCGATGGTGAAGAATTGATCCAGTTTTGTGATTTCCAACACGCCGCTGACGCGCTCACTCGGCGCGACCAGAACCATCGTCCGGTTGTCTTTCTTGAGTCGGCGGAAGACCTCGACCAGCGTTCCGACGCCCGACGAGTCGATGTACTCCACAGCCGACATGTTGAGAATCAGTCGTCGTGGCTTTTCCGTGCAGAAGTCCACGAGTGCCTGGTGAAACTCCGGCGAGCGATTGAGGTCGATCTCGCCCGCAATGCGAACGATGATGTCGCCGTCAAGCCGGTCAACGTGTTGAATCATTTCAGTCATGGGTTCTTTTTCTTTCGCATGGTCATGCGCATTCCACCGTCCCGTGCAGGCGCATAGATGACCTGGTCCATCACGGATCGGATGATGTGTACGCCCAACCCGCCCGGACGAACGCGCTCGAGCGGTCTGCCGCAAATCATAGCAGGTTCAACCTGTTTGCCGAAATCACGGATGACGATTTGTATCGCCGGTCGACCGTCCAAGGTTATCTGTTTGATCACGATGTCGATTGGCTCGTCGCAAGGACCGCCGTACCCGTGGTGTATGACGTTGGCGATGGCTTCGTCGACGGCGAGGGCGATTCTGGCGACGTCAGCATCGGGAAACCCCACAGACTCGGCGCACGCGCTCACGCGAGCCCGCACCTGACTGAGTTCAGCGGGCAAACTTCTGATGCGGAAGCGAACGCCCGCCTGGTCGATCGGTTTTTCCGTCACGATGAGTAATCTCCATCGCCGAGGACCGGCCGACGAGACGAATCAGCATCACCAATGGACGACGATCGGGAACAATATGTTCGTCGCCATCGAGCGACCGCCTGACGACGCTTCTCGATCGACAGCCCGACCCGATAGCCCATCCGTGTCCCCGTGAGCTGCTCCAGCCCCATGATCGCCGCAAACCGGACAGCCGCGTCCTCGTCCTCGAGACGGTCGATCAGGAGCGGAATCATTGCACGATCTTCCGCGTCAACCGCTCGACGAATCGCCGCCACGCGCTGACCGCTTTCGAGCGCCTGAATCTCCGACGCTGAGACCGCGCGAGCCCCAGGGTGACACCCACCCGAGACAGCCAACCCGACAGCCACAGCAAGCACCGCTCCGATGCGGTCCAATACAAGGGCGTGGTCTCGTCCGAGCATCAAGCGTGTCTTTCACGATCGGTGAAAACCGCGGGCGTCTGCATCGCCAGCATCTCATGAGTCGGGCTCCGCGCCCAGGTGACCCCGTCCGCCATACCGCCGCCGTTCAGGTTTCCTCACGACCAACGACGTCTACACGGACACACTCGCTGATTCGCGCCGACAGTCTTGGCGTTCGCGCTCGAACCGACGTGTGCCGATTATAGAAACACGCGGACCGTCCGCAATTGCCGATTCACGACGCGACTTCTGCCATCCGTCGCAGCCGTTGGTTGACAGATGTCTCGCCAGCGGGTACCGCGACCTTCCTCACTGATCGATGAAACACGCAATCGCAGCCTTGAAAGCGTCGACAAGGGCGAAGCGAAGAACCCGGACCGACGTGTGAACGTATGCCTGTACCCCACACCGACATTGAACTACTTGGAGCGGACCATCCCGACCGCGGCCGGGCTCTTCGGATGATCTTCGGCGACGCGTCGATGTCGGAAGCTCAAGCGGAGAAGATCGTGCGATTGGTGCTCGATTCTTCCCAACGTCAGTCGCTCAGCATCGATCTCTTGCTCGCCGCCAAAGAATCGCACCGACTTCGCGCAGCCACGCTTGCCATTGTCTCTCCTGGAAGAACCGCTCTCTTGTTTCTGGGACCGATCGACGATCGCGATGCCCTGGATCGCCACGGCCTCCGATTGTTGCGCGCGCTGCAACGGGAGGTGTGGTCACGTGGCGTGGTTTTGCTGCAATCCCTGGTTCAGCGTGGCGCGTCCAACGTCGCCACCATCCACCGCGACGCCGGCTTCGAGTACCTCACCGAGCTACTTTACATGAATCGCGACCTGTCCACGCGTTCCGTTTCATCCACCCCGATTCCTCGCCTGACGTTTTCGACCTTTCGTCCCGAATGCGAACAACAGTTCATCGAAACCCTACAACACACCTATTCGGGTAGTCTCGATTGTCCACAGCTCTCGGGGGTGCGCGATGTTCGCGATGTTCTGCTGGGGCATCGCCATACCGGCGTCCACGATCCGGACTTGTGGTTTCTTGCACGCAAGGATGACACACCTGTGGGTGTCCTGCTTATGTCCGGGCTCGCCGGAAACGAGGGGCTGGAGATCGTCTACATCGGCGTGGTCGCGTCATCGCGCGGCATGCATGTGGGCGATGCGCTACTTTCGCTCGCCATTGATGTTGGGCGTACGCGAGGCGCATCCTACCTCACACTCGCGGTCGACACGAACAACACCTACGCCCGCGACCTGTACACTCGCTGGGGGTTCCTGGACACCACAAGGCGGCGCGTGTGGATCGCGATCAACCGGGAATCGAACACGAACGACCACACGTCATGACTTCTCCACCAAGTTGTTCACAATCCAAGACGACGGTGTGGCTAACCGGTGTGAAAGTTTTTTTTTCCGCCGCTAACCCTTTTGTCCATGTGACTCAACGCGCGTGTGCATAACGTTGACGACGAAAACCCCGTTGACGCCCGTCATCGCGCGTGATACATTCTCGTCTTAACGTTGGCGTCACGAACCCTGACGGGTCGGTCATCGATCGCGTCTGCCTGACGCTGCTTCCGAGTTGTCTTGCTGTATATTAGTTAACCGTTTTAACGAAATGTGACGGCCCCGAACTGGGAGGGAGCACGCGGTGGATTTACGCGCGCAGTGTGAGCAAGCGGCTGCAAAGTTGGAAGAGCGGATCGCCGAACAAGTGGGCCCGCAGCGATTCAAAGTATGGTTCAAGGGGTCAACGAATTTCGCTTTCGCCGACGGTGTCGTGAACGTCGGCGTTGCAAACCAATTCGTGGGCAGTTGGATTGAGCGACACTTCAGTGATGTCATTCGCGACGCTGCCGCCGCCGTTACGGGCAGGTCGCTCGACATCGCATTCACCATCGACCCATCACTGGCCAAGGGCGTGCGCAAGAAACAGCCCGACTCCCAGGTCGCCTTCGCCTCGAACAATCCCGAGCGAATGGCTCGCGAGCAGAAGCGCATCGGCACCCCCCCGCCGCTTCCGCCCCTCAAGGGGCGATTCGGCGCGTTCGTCGTCGGCGAGACCAATCGATTGGCCTACTCCACCGCAATGAGCGTGGCTGAAACTCCTGCGTCTCAGTTCAACCCGCTGTTCGTCCACGGGGGGTGTGGCATTGGCAAGACCCACCTTCTGCAGGCGATCTGCAACCGGTTGCAGGAAAAACACCCGGACGAATCCTGTCGATACATTTCCGGCGAAGACTTCACCAACCAGTACGTGTACGCCGTCAAGACACAACAGCTCGATTCTTTCCGCCGATGCTATCGCAGCATCGGCGTGCTGGTGATCGACGACGTACACTTCTTCTCGAACAAGCGAGGCACTCAGACTGAGTTCCTGCACACCTTCAACGCCATCGACGCCGCCGGTAAACAGGTTGTGATGGCCTCCGACGCCCATCCCAAGATGATCGATCGACTCTCCGATTCGCTCGTCACGCGGTTCGTCTCCGGCATGGTCGTCAAGATTGACGCGCCAGATTTCGCCACCCGCGCCGAAGTGTTACGCAGGCAGGCCACCAGGATGGGACGCGACGTCCCGGAACCCGTCGTCCAATACATCGCCGAACACTGCCAAACCAACATCCGCGAGCTTGAAGGCGCGCTGCTCAAGCTGATCGCGCTGGCCAACATCACCGACAAACCCATCACCCGATCCCTTGCCGTCCAAGGGCTTCAGGATCTGATTCACCGCACCACCCGAATCGTCCGCCTTTCAGACATCGAATCGGTCGTGGCGATCTACTTCGGCTTGTCCCCCGCCGACCTGCACACCTCGCGAAAGTCGAGGACCATCGCCTTGGCACGCAGCATTGCCATGCACCTCGCACGAACCCACACCGATATGAGCTTCCCCGAAATCGGACGCTTCATGGGCAACAAGAACCACTCCACCGTTCTGCTCGCCTGCCGACGCGTCGCGACAGCCATCGAGAACGATGCCCGGGTCCGATGGATCAGCGGCCGTGGTGAACAGGAACGGCGGATCAAAGAGGTCCTCGCCGAATTGGAAGAGCAACTGGCAACGCCCGCGTAAAGCATCAAAGCAGCGGTGTGGTAGCGTCGCCTGTCACCAATCCGACTTGCCCGTCAGCGATCGCGCGACAGGATCACGATGTTCGCATCGAGCCATGGATCAGCGGACACCCGTTCAGAAGTCCCCGACCCAACGGACAACATCCCGCAACCCCCGTAGGGTACTTCCCTCGACGCACGGTTTAGAATGCGAGCCGGGGATTCCCGGTAGTCACAGGTTGCTTTCGCCAGGATACCTCAGCGATGGTTTCGAGACCGTCGGCACGTCGAGTCGAGACAGTCAGCCCTATCGCATCGCCTCGGTCAGCGTCGCAACCATCGCATCGGTGACGTCGTACAATTCCGGCGATTGGGCGTACTCCCAGTCGAGAAAAAACACGTTGAGATACGCGTAGAACTGATAATTGAGGTTGGCATCGTTGAACAGATCCATCAGGTCAGCCGTGTACGTCAGTCCACCTTCGGCATCGTTGTCGAAGTACGTCGTGCGACTTGGAGAGAACTCTCCGACGTTGATGGGCGCGTTGTACGTTCGCTGGAACGCAAGCTTTTCGTCCAGCATGAGCTTGAGGTAGGCCTTGTTGCGGACGCCGATCACCCTGCCGTCCTCATCGCGATATTGGAACGCTTCATCGGGATACGCCTGCCCATTGTCGCCCAAGCCGTTCTCGGGTCGACCTTGTCCGACGTAGTCGATCGGTTTGTAAAAGTGAAAATCGTACATCACGTTGTCATCGTCGATCTCGGGAAGCCACGGTTCGTCGGGGTCGATCGGTGGATAATTCCCCTGGGCATCGACCACGGCGATGATCTCTTCGACGATGATGAGGTGATTCGTATCGACCTCGCGGATTGTCGCCACCAGTTCTCGAGCGAAATCCGCCCACTGACGCGGACTTCGTGTGGGCATGGGTTCGTTGATGATGTCATAGCCCGCGACCCACGGTTCGTCCCGATATCTCTCGGCAATGGCGCGCCAGAGTGATTCGGTCCGGCCGCGCAGCGAGGAGTCTTCCCAAAGGCGAGCGCTCGGTCCGATTTGCCCCTGTAACCCACCGGGAGGCACGTGAAGATCGATGATCGTGTAAATGCCGGCCTGCTTTGCGAGCTCGATCTGCCGATCCAACAGCGCCCAGCCTTCCGGTTTGTAGACGAACGGGTTGGCATTGTCCTCGAACTGACGAAAGTTGACCGCGTTTCGGATGACGTTCATTCCCATCGAGGCAATGTTGGACACCACCGTCCCGTCGAACCTGTCGGGGATAAGCGACGCAGTTGGAACGCCACGGTCGTTCTCATCGTCGAAAAACGGGTTCGACAGATCGTCGGGTGAGAGAAGCCAGAAACTCTGCACGTTCATGCCGCGCAGCAGAATCGTCTTGGTGGATGATCCGCCGCCGGTCACCAACGTCGTCCCGAACGCGTGAACGAACGGCGACGATTCCGCAATGTCTCCCGAGGAGTCAGCGGACGGCTGTTCGATGGGCATGACGTCCGGCGGCGGCGCGTTGGTTTGGCTGACAGAAGTGAAAGCCCCTCCGCACCCACCGACGAGCACGACAACGCCCGACACGAGTTTTCGAAGCCCATCGCGCACGACATTCCCCCGACCAACGTTGTGGGCAGCGATTGTGTCGCCCGTACTCCATACTACAATAAGAGCAGACACAACGTGACGAATTCACGCTCAGACCGATAACGGCGGCGGTCGGTTCCTCGGAGATGGACCGCCGAAGAACCCGCGTGGTGTCGAAAGGTGTGGGCGATGGTTAGCGCGGCCGGCCGGCGATCGTTCCTGGAGGCGGCATTCAATTCCACAATCGCTGCCCCATTCGCAAGCCCTGTGATGGCAAAACTTGGTAGAATTGCGTGCACAGCCCGCGAACATCCCACGGCGTTGCCGGCCGTTCGACCATCATCCGGATGCCCACAACGGGAGGATGGACGATGGATCCAGGAGTCCGGTCGCCAGCATCGCGATCCACAGTTTCCCACACCGAGGCCGTTGCTGCGGTCCCGCACGTGCAAGATAAACAGCGCGAGCCAGGACGACCTTCTCGCAAGACGGCGGACGATTTCATCACCCAAGCACGTCAGGAGAACCCGAGCATGGACGATCGAACGACAGGAGCCGACCCAAACGAATCGAAACCAGTTGCGTCAGGCATTGAGTTGCTGCGCGATCCGATGCGCAACAGGGATGCCGCATTTTCGCACGAGGAGCGGAGAAAGCTCGGCTTGG
>CAYQFV010000097.1:0-15377 GCA_964416845.1 uncultured Phycisphaeraceae bacterium
GAGTTCGGGAGAGCACACCTTCCGGGCGGCCATATTGGCGGCGAAGTAGGCGACGTGGCTTTTGAACATGACGCGGAGTTGCTCGACCGGGTCGTCGACGCCGTGCAGCTTTTCTCGCAGGTTGTTGAGCAAGGCTGTGAATGCGCGGAATTGGATGAGGAACAGCATTTTTTCCTTGCTGTCGAAGTAATGATACAAGCCGGCGAGGCTGACGCCGGTGGCCTTTGCGATGCCCCGCATGGTGGCCTTGGCGTAGCCAACGCGGGCGAAGAGTTGGGTGGCGTCGTGCAGGATCCGGTTGAGCTTTTCGTCGTAACTTCCGCGAGGATCGGACGTTCGATCACCGGATCGAAGCTCGGCTTGGTGTTCGAACAAACGTTCTGGATTCTTGGATATCATTTCGGGCGCGACCTAGCTATAAACGAACAGCAGCACGAATTCAGTATCGTACATTTTCGGCGTTCTGTCAAGCATGAAACGGCGAAACAATGCCTTGACAGCCGATGTATATGGTGTAGGATAGGGTTGATCGGAGGCTTGTCGTGCGGAGAGACGGAAGGTTCGGGCTGGTTCTCACTGCGGTAAGCGATCGAACGTTCGTTCGGTTTAATGGCTCGTCGTCGGGCTGGATTGGTTGGCGGCGAGGCGATGACGTCTTGTTGGGAGGCCCGAAATGACGATGTTCCCCTCGCGCGAACCTGCCTCGTTTGATTTCACGGACATTCGTTACGAAAAGCATGACCGGGTTGCACTGGTCACCATCAATCGGCCGCAGAATTACAACGCCTACAGCACGCCGGCGCTCAAGGAGTTGGCGGAAGCGTTTACGGATGCGGCGTGCGACGACAGTGTGGCGGTGGTGGTGTTCACCGGCGAAGGCCATCGAGCGTTCTGCACCGGCGGCGACGTGAAGGAATACCAAAAATCGTACACGCAGAAGCCGCGCGACTATTGGAAGTACATGTCGTGTTTTAAGGCCTACATCGAATCGATCACCAACTGTTCCAAACCTGTGATCGCACGATTGAACGGGATGGCGGTTGGCGGGGGCAATGAGAGCCAATTGGCGTGCGATCTCAGTGTGATGGCGGAACACGCCTTCATCGCCCAGGTCGGCACGGGCGTGGGATCGGTTGCGTGCGGCGGTTCGACGCAATGGTTACCGCTGCACGTGGGGGATCGCAAAGCACGCGGGGTGTTGTTTCTCAATCAGCGATATCCCTCTTGGACTTCGCTGTCGATGGGGTTGGTCAATGTGGTCGTTCCGACGGTCAAAGCCCCGGACGGGACGTTTTGTACTGTGCTTGCCGACGGGCGTCGCTATCTGGCGGATTGGAACACCGACCCGTGGGACGAGCCGTTTGAGCGTCGCGCGACGCCGGCGGAAATCAAGAAGGCGATCTCCGGTTCGGACGGATACAGCATTGATCTGTCGGGCGTGGACGCGGCGGTTGCTGATCTGTGCGATCAGATTGTGAACAAGTTCTTTGAGTGCACGCGGTATACGAAAGCGCAGGTCAATTATTGGAAAGATGCGGCGTGGCATGCGACGGTCGGCCACGCGAGGGACTGGCTGTCGGTGCACTATACGAGTCTGGAGCCGTATGAAGGCATGACGGCGTTTGTCGAGAAGCGCAAGGTTGATTTTGCCGCGATGCGTGACCGGGCTGCGGATCCAAACGGAACGAGCGAGTTCTTGTGGGGTCCGTACTGCAATACGTGTCCGGAGTGCGGCGCTACGGGACTGCCGCGTTCGTTCGAGTATTGCGGTCAGTGCGGTGCGGCGGTGAAGTCGGCGGTGTCGACGTGACGATTGTGAGTTGTCATTGGTAGATGCTGTGGACGTCTGGTGTAGCGTCACACACTGATCTGCGGGCGGTGGTAACGCTACCTTGTGTGTCACTGCTTTCAAGCAGTGTTTGCGTCGGACTTAACGTGGGTTGTGCACTGCTCCAGAGCAGTGGCACACTCGGCGGTCTTGAGTGCGACGTTCGGTGTTGGACCGTACGTGCGACAGGGATTCCAGCGTGGGCGGAAGCGAGCCAAAACGAGCATTCGTAACCGGCGGTAGCAGCGGTATTGGCAAGTGCATTGCTGAAACGCTGGCATGCGATGGTTGCGACGTCGGGGTTTTCTATCTCGGCGAGCCTGACGATGGGCGTCCGGTCGTTGACTGCATTGAAGCTGCCGGCCGGCGGGCGTGGTCGATGGTCGGCGACGTGCGCGATGCTTCGAGTGTGAACGAGGCGGTGGAATCGTTCGCGTCGATGGCGGGTGGGATTGACGTGCTGGTCAACTGTGCCGGGATCTTTCGAGACTCGGTCATTTGGAAGATGACGGACGAGCAATGGCAGGACGTGTTGGACGTGGACCTGTCAGGTGTGTTTTTCGGTTGTCGGGCGGCCGTTCCGATCATGCGCCAGCACGGCGGTGGGGCCATTGTCAATATATCGAGCATTAACGGCATGCGTGGCAAGTTCGGGCAGACGAACTACTCGGCGGCGAAGGCGGGTGTCATCGGTTTGACGAAGTCGCTGGCGAAGGAGGTCGCCCGTTTTGACATTACGGTCAACGCTGTCGCGCCGGGATTGATCGAAACGCCGATTCTTGAGGCGATGTCGCCGGCTGCGAAGGAGGCTGCTGTGGGCGAGATTCTGCTCGGTAGGCCTGGGCGTGTTGAGGATGTGGCGGATGCCGTGTCGTTTCTGTGCAGCGATCGGGCGCGTTTCATCACGGGCGAGGTGCTCCGTGTAGATGGTGGGCAGTACATTTAGATTAGCAGCGAACGAGATCGATTCATGAGCGATGGACAGTGGATCAAGGTGGACGGGTGTGAGGGCATCGCGACGGTGACGATGAATCGCCCGCCGCTCAACGTTCTTGATATGGCTATGATGGGGGAGTTGAACGATGCGCTGGAGTCGCTGATCTATAAGCGCGAGTACGCCGCCATTGTGATTCGAGCGACGGGCAAGGCGTTCTGCGCGGGGGTTGATGTCGCGGATCATTCTGCTGACAAGGTGGCTGACATGATCCGTCAGTTTCACGGGATCTTCCGCAAGCTCGCAGCCACCAACACGTTGACGATTGCCGCGGTACAGGGGGCTGCTTTGGGCGGCGGGTGCGAGCTGGCAATCTTTTGTGACTTCGTGCTCGCTTCTGACCGGGCGAAGTTTTGTCAGCCGGAAGTTCAGGTCGGCGTCTTCCCACCGGTGGCAGCCGCCGTTCTTCCGTTGCAAATCGGTCTGAAGAAAGCGCTGGAGATGGTCGCATTGGGCACGACGGTCCGTGCCGAGGACGCGCTGCGATCAGGGCTGGTCAACGAGGTGTATCCCCACGACGAGTTCGATCAGGGTGTGGAAGCATTCCTGGCTCGTGTGAAGAGCTTGTCTCGGCCGGTGGTGCGTCTCGCGAAGCAGGCGACGTGTGCCCAAGTTCGGCCGATGATTCTGTCGCACCTCGACGACGCGGAAAAGATCTACCTCAACGATTTAATGAAGGTCAATGACTCCCACGAGGGCATTGCGGCTTTTCTGGAGAAACGCGCTCCGGTGTGGCGTAACGAATAGCGCCGCTGCGGAGAAGTGTTGAGTCGTACGGACGGATACAAGACAAAATGATGGCGATATAGTCAACAAGGACTGACACACGATGAAAGCGGCAGTGTTTCACGGTACGGACGGCGGGTTGAAGATCGAAGACGTTCCGATGCCCACCATCGGGCCTGACGAGATTCTGGTGAAGGTGGCGGCGTGTGGTGTCTGCCACACGGATCTGCACTACATCGAACACGGCGTGCCTACGTTCAAGAAGCCGCCCGTTATTTTGGGGCATGAGGCTTCCGGCGTGATCGAGGAAATCGGCTCGGCGGTGGACAACGTGAAGAGGAGCGACCGCGTGCTGATTCCGGCGGTGCTCACGTGCGGGCGATGCACGTTTTGTCGCATGGGTCGCGAGAACATTTGCAGCAACATGACCATGCTCGGCAATCACATCGACGGGGCGTACGCGGAATACGTCGCTGTCCCCGCCAAGGACGTGATCAGCCTGCCGGAGTCGGTCCCGCTGCAGGAAGCGTCAGTCATTGCCGACGCGTTGTCGACGCCCTACCACGCGGTCAAGAACCGGGCGGCTGTTCGTCCCGGCGACACGGTGGCGGTCTTCGGCTGCGGGGGGGTGGGGATCAACGCGGTGCAACTTGCGGCGGCGGCTGGCGCAACGGTGATCGCCGTGGACATCAACGATCGCAAGCTCACGTGGGCCACCGAATTCGGGGCGGCTTACACCGTCAACGCGAACAGCGTCGACAACGTCGCCAAGACCATCAAGAAGATGACCGGTGGCGGAGTGGATATCGCCATGGAGGTCATCGGCAACCCGCGCACCATCGAGACGGCGTTCGACTGCATCCGCAACGGCGGGCGTCTCTGCGTTGTGGGCTACACGAATGAAGCCATCTCCGTGGTGGCTGGCAAGATCATGTTCAAGGAGATCGAGATCGTCGGGTCGCTCGGCTGTCGCCCGCTCGACTACAAGCCGCTGGTTCGCATGGTCGAACGCGGCGTGATCGATTTAAAGAGGATGGTCACGCATCGTTTCGCACTGGACGAGATCGACAAAGCGTTCGCCGTGATGAAGGAAGGCGTTTCGCTCCGGTCCATCGTTATCCCGTAGGAGTTGTTCCGTGGCGGGTCCACAAGCCATCACCAAACGCGTCGAGATCAAAGCGCAAAAGCGCCTGCGCGAGATCATGCGGGCGTATTTTCTCGACCTCGATGCGGCTGCCAAGGATCCGTCGCGTCTGGTGGCCTGGTGTACGTCGGTCGGACCGTGCGAGATTCTGACGGCTATGGGGTTTGACGTTCACTTTCCCGAGAACCACGGCGCGATGCTTGGCGCCTGCAAGGTGAGTCACGAGTACATCCCCCGCGCGGTGGCTGAGGGGTACTGCGCGGAAACCTGTTCGTACATGAACAGCGACATCGGCGCTGCGTTGTGCGGTTACAGCCCGCTGTCCGATGCGTTCGGTCTGGACGGGCCTGCCAAGCCGGATCTGCTGGTCTACAGCACCAACCAGTGTCGCGAAGTACAGGACTGGTTCAGCTTCTTCGGACGACACCATGGCGCGCCGGTCTTGGGCGTTCAACCGCCGCCGCATCTTGGCGAGGTGACCAAGGAACACGTCAGCTTCGTTCGGTGGCAACTGTCGCAGCTCGTTGAGCAAATCGAAACCCGATTCAACCGGCGGCTGGACTTGGACCGCCTGAAGGAGGTCGTCGCGCTGTCAAGTCGGGCGAGTTCCCTGTGGCGGGACGTGCTCGACACCGCTCGGAATCATCCCGCGCCGATCACGTTTTTCGACGGCTTGATCCAGATGGCGCCGGTGATCGTCATGCGGGGCAAGACCGACTCGGTGACGTACTACGAGTTGTTGCTTTCGGAGATGAAAGACCGCGTGCGCGATTCGGTCGGTGCGGTTGGGAATGAGAAGTGGCGGCTTTATTGGGAGGGGATGCCGGTCTGGCCGAAGATTCGCGAATTGTCGGAGAAATTCTTCGACCTTGGCGCGGTCATCGCCGCGAGCACCTATTGCAACTCGTGGGCGTTTGAGCCCTACGACGGCGGAGACCCTTTGGAGTGGATGGCCCGCACCAGCATTGAGATTTTCATCAACCGCGACGAGCCGACCAAGGAAGCTTTTCTACTCGACATGTTCGATCGCTTCGACATCGACGCGGCCATCTTTCACAACGCCCGAACCTGCCCCAACAATACCAATTCCCGATTTGGGATGGCAAACCGGCTGCGCGCCTCGGACTGGACCGGCTGCGTGCTGGTCATCGACGGAGATCTCAGCGACGGGCGGTTCTTCTCCAGTGCTCAGACGATGACGAACATCGAAGCTCTCATCGAGCAACTTGAGGAGAACCGACGATGAACGCGCCGCTGTATGTGGGCATCGACGCGGGTAGTAGCGCGACCAAGTGCGTCGTGATTGATGCGAACGCTGCGATCATCGGGCATGGTGTCGTTCATTCGGGATTCGATTTTGGCCATTCCGCCGACGCTGCCCTTGAACAATCGCTTCGGTCAGCGGGCCGATCGCGCGACGACGTCGTTCGATGCGTGTCCACGGGATACGGGCGAGAGCGCGTCACGTTTGCCGACCGTCACGTGACCGAGATCACCTGCCACGCGCGGGGTGCGAACCATTGGCATCGTCAGGTGCGAATGATCATCGACATCGGTGGACAGGACACGAAGGTCATCCGTCTCAACGAGCGTGGCAGGATGGCTGACTATCGCATGAACACCAAGTGCGCGGCTGGTACGGGCACGTTTCTCGAATCCATCGCGCTCAAGCTGGGGGTGTCGTTGGGTGACATCGACGGGCTTGCGATGCAGTCGGCGGAGGGTGGCGTGATCAACAGCTATTGCACCGTGTTTGCCAGCACCGAAGTGCTCGAACGCGTCAAGTCGGGCGAACCCCGGGAAGACATCTGCATGGGCTTGTTCCGGTCGATCGCGTCGCGCGTCTCGGAGATGATCGCGGTGCGCAACGGGCCTGTCGCAGCGACCGGCGGCGTGGTCGCGCACTGTCGCGCGATGGTTCGAGCGTTGAACGATGTGTTGGACTCGCCTGTCATTCTGCCGCCCATGCCCCAACACGCCGGCGCGTTCGGGGCTGCCCTGATCGCTGCCTCCATCGACGCGCAGCCCGGCGATGCGCCCGAGGCGACGACCGACGGTGTGGGTGAATCGCCGCAACTGACGGCTCACAAGACTGCGGAGGAGTGCGAACGATGAGCGTACAGCACGGTCAGCTCGGCATTCATCCGCCCGGCGCGCTGGGCGTTGGTTTTTTCGTTCACGCCCGCGGAGACTGCTTCATCGGGCGCGGTGGGGATGGGATTACCGATCCGCTGAAGGAGGCTGGCGGGCTCAAGCTGGAAGAGCACGGCAGGGTCAGGCGGGTGTCACTGCGCGACCGCATCTTCGGAAACCTTCTCGAAGCGGACGCCCTCGACCACATGCCAGAAGTGCTCATGGTCTGTTGCAATCCGAATCAACTCGCCCTCATGACCGGCGAGATGACGCGTTTCGTCGAAAACCTGGCCGGTCGCGAGCGGTTGAAAACCCTGGACGATATTCGCGCCAACGTGCCGATCCTCTTGGCGTTGCCAAATGGCATCTTGTCCGAGCAGATGCTGCAAGCCTACGAAGAACAGTTGCACGAATCGCTGGTGATGAACCGCCTGCCGGGTGTGAGCGAAGAGATGGTGGACGCATTGCTGCAGCGCGTGGTGCGGGGGGTGTCGCTGCAAGCTGGAGGGCGGCGAGGTTTTGGGGCCGACACGGTCTATATTCTGGAGGCCAAGGGGTCTCTGGTGTTCGCCGGTGGCGGCGAGGAGGAACGTCGACGCGTCGAAGCGGTGCTCACCGCGCACGAATTCCCATTCAAACACGCCCATGGCGTGCCCGGCACGCGAATCGAATTCGACAAGGCGATGATCTCGGCAATCCTGAACGTTGGCGGTCTGATTCACATGGTTCAGCCGAACGGTGCACTCACCGACTTGCGCATGGGCGATCTGTGTAACGATCCCACCAAGGTTGAGTTCATCGAACGCGTGACGCGGGCGGTCTTTGACGTGGGCAAGGCGGCGGGTGCGTATCCTGACGACGCCGTCTACGAGCAGATTTGGGAGGGGCATCGAAATACGATTCTCTCATTCGCCGGGCACGTCACCAGTTCCGTCAAGCAGTTTCGCGACGCTCTTGCCGCGGGACTTGATGGCGTGACGTTGTTCGCCAATGAGGAGTGGATTCTCACGCCTCTCGGTCGCTATGCGGCCAACGCGGGCATGCGCGAAGAGGAGCAACTCTTCAAATCGCTCCGTCGTCAGGTGCAGGAAGCGATGGCGCGCGCCATTCGATATCGTGACGAGAATCCCCAAGACAGCCATTCAAGGGCCAGCCACATGAAACTCTTCGCACAACGCCACATCAGTATCGAACTGTTTGAATCAGGGCCGAAAGACGTCGCGGTGGTCGGAACGATGCTCGACAGCGACCACCTGATCAAGCTCGAATTGGGCGTCTATCTTCCTGACGAGCAGATCACGCACAGCAAGCTGGAGATGATCCGCGTGCCGTTTCCGGTCTGTCGCGAAGTAGAATCCGTCGCTGAGCGACTCGTCGGTTTGCGGATTCAACGCGGCGTGCTGGGTGAAATCGTCCGGCGCGTCGGTGGTCGGGTCGGTTGCTCGCACATCAAGGAACTCGCGACCAACATCGTTTACTTCGTCGCGTCGAATCTGGTCGTCCGGCGGACCGGCATCGACCCCATGAGCACGGACTACTCGACCAAACCACCGGACGAACGTTTCGCCCTCACGAAGGGTCTGCTGCGTGATTCCTGCCTGGCGTACTGCCAGAGCACCGCTCAGGGGTTGGACGAGCGGATCGGCATCCGGCGGATCGGCGAGGAGCATTCTCATCCGCAGCCGCTGGGGGATTACGAAGAGTCGCTTGGCGTTCTGCTGAGGGAACGGGCTGAGCGATTCGGCGATAAGACCATGTTGCGTTTTCGCCGGGATGGCAACATTCGAACGATTAGCTTTGCCGAGTTCGGACGGTCTGTGTTTCGCATCGCCGCCAACCTGATCGACACGGGCATCCGGCCCGGCGATCGGGTCGCCATGCTCTCGGAAAACGGGCCCGAGATGTTCATGATCGAAATGGCGGCCATGTCCATCGGCGCGGTCAGCGTGCCCATCTTCGCCGGTTATCCGAAAAAGCAGGTGGCTTACGTTCTGGAGCATGCACGACCGAGATTCCTGGTCGTCTCGGGCAAGCATCAACTCGACAAGATCGAGCGCGATCGCCATCGCAGCATCAAACACTGGTTCTGCATGGACTTCGATGACGGTGCGAAAAAATGGGGGGCGTTGGATGTGGCCTCCCTCATGACGGACGCGAAAACGCCGGCGGACAAAGTTCAAGAACGCGTCGACACGATTCGCAGGGACACGCGGTGCATGGTGATGTACACGTCGGGCACGACCGGACCGCCCAAGGGTGTTTGCCTGCGTCACCGAAACCTCATCTCACAGCAGCGCGCGATCTCGCTGCTCTGGGACGTCGACGAACACGACGCGACCTTGAGCTACCTGCCGTGGCATCACAGCTTCGGCGGACTGTTCGAACGCATGTTGACGCTCTACAGCGGGTGCGAGATGTGTCTCGACGATTCACGAGGGCGCGACATCGATCGGATGATCGAGAATTGGAAGGCGTACAAGCCGTCGATGTTCTTCAGCGTTCCACGGGTGCACGATCAACTCATCACTCGTTGTCGCGACCACGCGGAGGCGACGGAAGTCGTCTTCGGCGGCCGGCTGAGATTCGTGTTCACCGCGGGGGCTCCTCTGCCTGCCCATGTTGAGGCTGCGTACCGAGCACACGATATTCCCGTCTTGGAGGGGTGGGGTCTGACGGAAACGTCGCCGTGCGTCACCATGACCACCCGCGATCGAAGCTGGCAGAGCGGTTGTGTAGGGTTCCCGATACCGGGCGTCACCGTTCGCATAGACAGCGATCAGGAGATTCTTGTCAAAGGACCGAACGTGATGGAAGGCTACCTCGACGACGCGGAGGCGACCACACACGTTATCGACAAGGACGGCTGGTTTCACACCGGCGACCTCGGCGAGTTTACATCGGACGGGCTCCGCATCTTCGGGCGCATGGACGGCGCGTTTAAACTGACCACCGGTGAAAAGGTCCATCCGCAGAAGATCGAAAACGTTCTCGTTAACGAATCACCCTACATTAGCCTCGCGATGGTGCTTGGCAGCGGGAAGGATTTCGTCGCCGCCATCATCTGGCCGAACTTCAGCAACCTGGACCAGTGGGCCAAGGAGCAGAAGATTTCTGCCGATCGTCTCGTCGATCAACCGGCGGTGCGTGCGTTGTTCGCGACCGAGCTTCGACGCCTCAACATGCTGATCGACGTGAAGTACCAACGCGTGCGGCGTGCGATGCTGGCTGACCATGAACCGTCGCTCGCCGACGCGGAGTTAACACCTTCCGGGAAACTCGTCCGCACGGCCGTCCTGAATCGTTACAGCGAGACCATCGCCGCGATGTTTTCCGAGCATCCGAGTGAAGAAGTCATCGAGACGCAGCATCGCGAATTGCAAAGGACCTGAACACCGTGAATGCCAACGAAATATCAGAGGTCATGATCGTCGGGGCTGCCCGCACGCCGATCGGCGGCAAGTGCGGCACGCTGGTGAATCTGTCGCCGGAAGATTTGGCAGTCCTTGCTTGCGAGGAGGCGATTCGGCGAAGCAACATCCAGCGCGAGCATGTCGACGCCGCCGTCGGAGCGAACGTCTACCAGTACACCGCCCCCGGCATGCAGGACATATATTTCCCACGCAACGTTGCACTTCGATGTCACCTCAATACGGAAGTGCCAGCGCTGATGGTGCAACGCATCTGCGGTTCGGGGCTGCAAACCGTCATCAATGGGTTTCAACAGATCGTGCTGCCGGACGCGGTCGACAACGCGGGCGTGGTGCTGTGCTTCGGATCGGAAACCATGTCACGCACGCCGCGCATCGTCCGATCGCCGAGATCTCGCGCCAATTTCTGGGAGTTTGAAGAAGGCGGTCGGCTTGAAGACACGATGCTCTTGGGGCTGAATCACGACCTCGCTTCGACGACCATGATGCGGACCGCGGACCAATACGGTTCGCAAATGGGTGTGACCCGAGCCAACTGCGACGCTTTTGCCGAGCTTTCACACACCCGTGCCCGCGCCGCCTACCGCGAAAGTCATCTCAACGGTGGTGACCGTTTGAAAGGCATGTTTGCGATTGACACGACCGATTCCGCCGGCACGCCCGTGCATCTCGCCCGCGATGAATGCGTTCGCAAGACGACCATCGACGCCCTCGCTCGCTTGCGTGGCGTGACACCCAATGGATTGGTATCGCCCGGCAACGCCAGCGAAATCTGCGACGGAGCGGCGGCTGTCGTTCTCGCCCGACGGGACAAGGTCGATCAATTCGGCATCGACGCCGGGTACGCGGTGGCTGGCTATGGTGTTGCCGGCGTGGATCCGAAAGTGATGGGTCGAGGTCCCGTACCCGCCATCGAGATCGCCTTGCGTTGCGCGGGGATTGAACAGGCGGATGTGGGTCTTTGGGAGATCAACGAAGCCTTCGCGGCTCAGTATCTTGGCGTTGAAAAGGAAATGAATCTGGATCGCGACATCACCAACGTCAACGGTGGGGCGATCGCGATCGGCCATCCGCTGGCGGCTACCGGCGTTCGTATGATCGTCGACCTGATGTACGAAATGCAGCGTCGCGACGTGTCGTACGGCTGTGCATCGGCGTGCATCGGCGGCGGGCAGGGTGCAGCGATCGTGATTCGCGATATGCGAAAAACCGAATCGCCCAAGCGACAGGAGCGGTCATCATGAAACGCGCATTCCCGTTCGGCGACAAGACCATCGACGTAGCCGTGCAACGCGTCAACAGCATTCGGCGCATTGCGCTCATCGGTGCGGGCACGATGGGCTGCGGCATCGCGACGGACTTGCTCAACAAAACGGACTATGAGTTGATTCTATTGGACGTCTCCGAGGACGCCCTCGAACGCGCTCGCAAGCGGTTTGCTGACGATTGGAAGCGTCTCGTCGCTACGAATCGATTGCGTCAGCAAGATGCCGACGAACTGAAGTCTCGTATCACCTTCACGAAAGATATGGCAGCGCTGGCGAGCACGGACATCATCTGGGAAATCGCAACCGAGCGAAGCGAGATCAAAGCGAAGATTTTCGCCGGCATCGAGCAGCACGTCGACCCTGAGGCGGTCACGGCGATCTTTTCCAACACATCGTCGCACACCACCGGCGAACTGGCGATGCTGTTCAAGTCCGAAGCGTTCCGCGAGAAGTTCTTGACCGTCCACGGGTACTTCCCGTTTCAGTCCAATCGCCTCATCGATGTCATGAAGGGCAAGTTCGCATCCAACGAAACGTTCGCGATCGGCGTGGTGTTCGCGGACCAGATTCTCGAAAAAGTCGTCATCGCCCTGCCGGTCGACCATCACGGATACATCACGGATCCGATTTTTCAGGGAATGGCTGCCATCATTTCGTGGGACGTGACGACGTCGGATGATATTGTTCAGCTCGGCGGTCTGTGGGATCTGTTCACCGCCAATCCGTTCCTCGTGCTCGACCAGACAGGCCACATGCCCTACACTGAATCCTCTCGCCACTTCGGCGCAGCGTTGCCCGCCCACGACCGTCTGCGCAGCTTGTACGACCGCGACGGCAAAAACTATCCTGCGTGGATCGCCGATATCGAGAAGGAGGGTCGAGCGGGGGTGAACGCGCCGACGCGAGAGGGATTTTACGCGTGGTCCGACGGCAATCGCCCCAAGCCGACGGGTGTCTACGACCCCGCCACGGGCAAGTATCAACCGGTTCGAGAAATCTCTCGCAAGGACTTCTGGTCTTACTACCAGGCCGCAGAGCACGACCGGCGTGAAGGGACCATTAAGAGCGCCGCGTCGCTCGTTCACGTTGCGTGCAGCGACGACGCGGGCGGGCGGGCTTTCCGACGCTACGCCTTGCCGATTTGCCTCTACGCGCTCGATCTGATTCAGGACGGTATCGCATCTGCGGGGTCCATCAACATCGCGACCCGCGCGGGGCTGCGTTTCAAGGCGGGCCTGATTGAGATCATCGACGCCCTCATCGCCCATCTGACAATCGACGGACTCATCGAACTCATCCATCGTGCCCGCGACGAGAATGTGGACGATCCGAGGATGGTCGAGATGCTCGACATCGACGGCAGCGTTGGTCCGCGAGCCGGCAGACCGTGTCTGCTCTTCGAAATGAAATCTCGCAACGTCAAGCGTCTCCTTGGCTACGGAAAATACTATCACACGCCGGTGGCTGAATTCGATTTCGTGACCGGCGGATACCGCGGATGCTATCTCGATCTCAAGTGTCATGAACCGTCGACCAAGGACCGAGTTGCCAGCATCGTGTTCAACTCGCCGCTCCGCGGCAACGTGTTCAACCGCGCCGTCGTCGATCAACTCGCCCACGCGTTCAACCACGTGCTGCGATGGCATCGGCAGGGGCGGTGCGGTGCGGTGCTCTTCACGGCAGCCGGCGTGGACATGCGCATGCTCGGAGCGGACGCTCGCGAGTTCAACCGCGGCTGGTTCCATCGCGATCAAGGATACGTCCCGCTGACCGAAGCGCAGGCAGCCGCGTCCAGTCGCAACGCCGTCAGCCTCTTTCGACTCATTCAGACCAGCCCGATCGCGTCGATCGGTGTGTTCGGCGAGAAATGGGGCGGCGGGGCCGAGTTTACGTACTTCCTTGATCTTCGCCACGATCTCCGCTGTCACGGTTTCGTCTTTGATTCGCTCGATCGTACCGTTCGATGGCAGCAGAAGAACACCTACAATCAGCCCGAGCTCGACTACGCCATCCTTCCCGGATTCGGCGCGGCTGGCGAGCTCAAGCGACTCGGCATGGGCGACTCGGTCATCTTCGAGATCTTCGACCAGGGGATTACTGCGGACCGCGCCCACCAGGTAGGCATCAGCAACGCCGTTCACGATACGGAGCTCGAAGCCCTTCGCCGCGGTTACGAACAGGCCCGCAGCATGGCCAAGGACGCTCCGTACTCTCGGGCGCTCTTTAAGAAGGAACTTGCTCGCGGCGCGGACGATGAAGCCCTCGCACGCGAGACCGGCGAAACATTCAACCCCAAGAAGAACCCGTACATCCGAACAGGTCTGCTCGCTCTTCTGGACCGCCAAAGCAAGGCCCCGAAGATGGATTATACGTGCGAACAGACGACCTTACCCGGATGGGCGTATCCCACGGAAAATGGCATGGCTGATGTCGATGCGGATCAAACGGCCGCCTCGCCGTCTGCCACCGGAGAACACTCGTGAGTATCGAAACCATCGTTCAACAGTGTCGCGATCTGCTCGACGAACTGCCCGCCGCCGCGCTGGCGAAGGCGAGAGCCAAACACGGCGACATCGGCGGATTCGCGGTTTTCCCGGTCTACGCCCCCGTCGAAATCATTCACGCCGCCGGCATGCTTCCGGTGGGGCTATTCGGCGCGGGGGACCAGATCGAAATCTCCCACGCCGACTCGCGGTTTCAATCGTTCATCTGCTCGATTGCCAAGAGTACGCTCGAACTGTTCCTACGCGGCGACATGGTCGACTTCGAGGGGGCGGTCTTCAGCTCCATTTGCGATGTCGCGCGCAACCTGTGCAGTATCGTCAAACGCAACTCGCCGGACCTCTTCGTTGAGTATCTGCACCTTCCGCAGAACGTGGCCAACCCCACTTCCGCTGCGTTCACCCGATCGGAGTTCAAACGCTTTCGCGACAACCTTGCCCAACACTTAGGCCGGCCGATCACCGACGAGGCGATTCGCCACAGCCTCGACCTTTACAATGAAACCCGCTCTATCATTCGCAAATTGCACGAACACCGCAACCAGAGACCTGGATCAATCACGACCGCCGAGTTGTGCACCGTAGTGCAGGCGACCACACGCATGATGCCGGAAGACAGTGTGGAGCTTCTATCGCCATTGGTCGATCTGGTCGCAGCGCGATCCGTGACCGAGCGAGACTGCGTCCCTGTGGTCGTCGAGGGCGCGTTTTGCGAGCAACCCCCGCTGGGACTCATCGACGTGATCGAAGCGGCCGGCTGTCAGATCAAGGCGGACGACATGATTGTGGGCTGGCGACTTTTCGAAGCCGACGTTGTCGCCAACGGATCGCCGGTAGACGCCCTCGCGGACGCGTATCTCTCCAAGACCGTGTACACATCGGTCCGCTACGACCAGGATCGGCCGCGAACTCAAGGACTGGTCGACCGGATGAAGAGCGTCGGTGCCGACGCGGTCTTGTTCGCCCCGGCCAAGTTCTGTGAACCGGCATTGTTGGACTATGTATTGTTCCGGCGACGACTGGAGGCTGACAACGTGCCTCACCTCAAGCTGGAATTCGAAGAAAAGATGTGGACCTTTGATTCGGCTCGGACGGAAGTGGAAACCTTTGCCGAATCCATGCTGTTCGATTGACGCTCTTGATGTACTGCACGCGTGTAGTGTCATCCGCCGCAACCAGACGCCGACGGGTGGTCGACCGCTAGAAAGAAAAGGATATTCCCATGCCGACAGCCGTGGCCGGAGATAAGGACTATCGCGGGACTGTTCACAAACTGTCACGCGATATCATGACCGATTGGATGTCCCGACTCAAAGATGCGACTCAGACCGACGCGCCGACCGCCTATATGATGA
>CAYQFV010000098.1:0-15364 GCA_964416845.1 uncultured Phycisphaeraceae bacterium
GAAACCGTTTTCGCTAAGAGACCTGACGGGCAAGGTTTGGATTGCCGATTTCGTCTTCACAAGCTGCGCGGGACCATGTCCCATCATGACCATGCGCATGGCAGACCTGCAGAGCGATCTGGGGGATGTGAAGGATGTATCGTTCGTCACGTTCAGCGTCGATCCGGATTATGACACGCCGGAGGTGCTCCGTCGGTACGCTCGCGAATATGGAGCTTCGCCAGAGCGGTGGGCGTTTCTCAGCGGCGATCGCAGCCGGATTTACGATCTGTCGATCAAGGGATTCAAGCTCGCACTGGGTGAAGGTGAAGACCCTGAGCACACCATTTTGCACAGCACGAAATTCGTCCTTGTTGATCGCAGCGGTGTGATTCGCGGTTATTATGACGGCATGGACGCCAACGCACTGGCTACGCTCGTCGCGGACGCACGCACACTCGTTCGAGAACCATTTCGACCATGACGACATCCGATTTGCCCGTGCTGAATGCTTCGTTGAACGGGCTGGCGGGGGTACTGCTGCTGGCCGGCTTCGTGTTCATCAAGCGCCGCCGAATCGCTCAGCACAAAGCGTGCATGATCGCCGCCGTTGTCGTGTCAGCCATGTTCCTCGTTTCGTACGTGGTCTACCACGCCCTTCACGGGTCGACTGCGTTCGCGCGTAGCGGACCCATTCGAGCGGTTTATTTCTTCATTCTTATCACGCACGTGGTGTTGGCGACGGCGGTGGTCCCGCTGGTGCTGCTCACGCTGCGCCGAGCCTGGAAGGAACAGTTCGATCGTCATCGGCGGTTGGCCCGTTGGACTTGGCCTATCTGGATGTACGTCAGCGTCACGGGTGTCGTGGTGTATCTGATGTTGTATCAGTTCTAGCAGGCTTGGTATGCGTGCGCCTCGCGCCGGACGGTCGAGTCGATACTCCATGAGCGATCAAGAATCGGCTGCACGACGGCTGGTGACTACCCCTCGTAGCTCGGATGGCGATGGGATCGAAATCGCGTATCGCGATCGGGGCGGCGAACTGGCATTTGCTGACAACGACGCGTACATGCGCACGCTGCCGGACGGTGTGTGCGACTTAATCTATGTCGATCCGCCGTTCAACACCGATACGACCCGGGCAACCGAGGCGGGGGTACATCGTTTTCGGGATCGCTGGCCTGATGGGCTGGAGGGCTACCTCTCGTTTCTTCGGCCTCGGTTGGTTGAGATGCATCGGTTGTTGAGTTCGCGTGGCAGCCTGTACGTCCACGTGGACTTTCGAACGGTGCACTATGTGAAGATCGAGCTTGATCGAATCTTCGGCGTGGGCGGTTTTCTCAACGAGATTATATGGAGCTATCGAACCGGCGGGCGATCGACGCGATGGTTCGCGCGAAAGCACGACACGCTCTTGCTGTACGCCAAGAGCCCCGGACAACACACGTTCAACGTCTTGCGCGACGGGGCGTATCGTACCGACGGGTTGAACTACGATGATTCCGGCAGGCCTTTCAAGAAGACCAGGAATGGGCGCCTGTATTTCAACAAGGATGGTCCCGCGATGACCGACGTGTGGCAGGTGCCGTTCCTGTCGACGGTGGCGAAGGAGCGGACGGGTTATCCGACGCAGAAACCGATCGCGTTACTCGATCGGGTCGTGTTGGCCAGTTCCAACGAGAGCGATGTCGTAGCGGATTTTTTCTGCGGGGCGGGTACGACATTGGTAGCAGCGGCCCGCGCTGGTCGCAGATGGATCGGCTGCGACTCGAATCGCGCCGCGGTCGACATATCGGCCGACCGACTAGCGAGATTGGACCGGCAGACGGCGGCTGAGTGAATTTGACGACAATTCGGGTGTGCCGCGCGGGTTCGACTGATCGGGTCGACCGCCGACCGACTACGGCCGTTGAATTCTGTTGCGTGACCGCTGGGCGTCTTTGCTCTCGGCCAACTGCAAGGTCGATTCGCCAAGCAGGTGGAGGCGCATCAACAGCGAAGCCGTGTCCAGTTGCAAGTCGACATCCGGCACTTCGTTGGGATCATCCGCCAGATGAAGTTCTTCCTCTTCATCGTCCTCGCCATCTGCTTCAGCGACAGTGTCGGCGTCGAGCTCAACGGCGTCCGCGTCAGGGTTTTCGGCATCGGTGTCGGCGTCTTGTTTGGCCTTGTCATCAGTCTTGGCGAGCGTTTCGCCGTCTTCGGATTCGGCTGCATTCGTGTCGGACGTCTCGGCCTTATCTTCTTCCGCCTTGGCGAGCTCGTCGGCGTCTTTTTCGCCGGCTCGCAGGAGCACGTCATTCGACTGTTGCATGATGCGGATGCGCGCGATCTCTTTCGGGACGAGCTTGATAGCGACATCCGGCGCAACGCCCCACTCAGTCGCGCCCTCTTCGTGATGCAGCGACCGTCCGAGCGGCAGATAGTATCGGGCCGTCGTCAGTTTCAGATGGGCTGAGCTTCCGCCAAGCTCCATGAGTTTTTGCACGCTGAATTTGCCGAAGGTGCGTTCGCCCACGACGATCGCCCGGTTGTTATCTTCCAACGCTCCGGACACGATTTCCGATGCGCTGGCGCTGTACTGATTGGCCAGCACGATCAGCGGCAGGGACGTGAATGGTCCGTCTTGGTCGGCGGACGGAGGGGACCATGGGCGTTCGGCGAGCCCGCGCGTGCTGACGACCTTCTCGTCGCGTTTTTGGAACAAACGTGTGACTTCCACTGCGGACTTGAGGAGCCCGCCGGGGTTAAAACGCAGGTCGAGAATGAGTCCCTTCGCGCCTTCGTCGAGCGCTTCGTCGATGGCTGATCGCAGTTGTCGGGCCGTGTTGTCCTGAAAGGACGTGATGCGGACGTAGCCGATCCCGAAGTCTCGGTCGAGAATGTAGTCCCAACGCTCCGGGTCATCGGGATGGCGTTTGACACCCTTGACGGACGCGATCTCGATCTTGGCGCGTTTGAGGTGCAGATCCATCGTGCGGCCTTCCGACTCTCGCAGGATGGTCAGCGTCACCTCGGTATCGATCGGGCCTGTAATCATCTGCACCGCTTTGGTGAGCGATACGCCCTCGAGGGAAACACCGTTGACGTGGGTGATCTTGTCGCCTGCCCGAACCCCAGCCCGAAACGCGGGCGTGCCTTCGAGCGGGGACTGCACGCTGATCGGGCGGACGCCACCGCCGGTGATGCTGATTCCAACGCCAACGAAATCGCCACGCGTGTGCTTGTCGAACTCTCGAAACTCCACCGGCCAAATCATTGAGGAGAAGTCGTCGAGCGGGTCGAGTGCTCCGGACATGAATTCATAGATGATCAGCGACTGTGGCAAGTTGACGGTTTGGGCGTTGATCTTCAATGCCCCGCGGCGGAAGTGCTGCTTCGCGTCGTTGACGGTGAAGTGCTTGGCCCGGCGGATCCTGCTCAGTCGGGCCTTCAGTCTCGCCCGGAACTCCTCGCGCAGTTCATCGTCCGCGAGTCCGGAGAACGTTTTGTGCATGACCTTCGAATCGCACAGAAGTAGGAGGTGTTCGAAACCGGACGCGGTGATTTTCTGGAAGTCAGCCTTTTCGACGTAGTACTTATCGATGCGGTCGAGTGCGTCGGTCGCGTTTCGCGGCACAATATCTTCCAATCGTTCGGCCCATTTGCCGTCCTCGGTATACACGGCGTCGAGTCGCGCGTAGGTGAGGCAATCTTTGCGGGCCTTCTTGTATTCCTTGTTGTTTTCGTGGAGCGCGGCGACGTTGTAGAAGATTTCGTAGGCTTTTCGCCATTCGCCTTCGGACCGGAATCCGTTGGCCTTCGCCACCGCCTCGTCGGTGAGTCGTTTGACCCAGTCGCTCGCCAGGAATGTGTCTTTGTCCGTTGCATTGCTCAGCGCGCGGTTGGCAACGATCAACGCCTCGACGATTTCATGCTTTTCGAGATGGGCCTTACCCTGCTCGACGTATGTTTTGAAGTCGTGTTCCCGCCACTCTTCGTGCTTCGCAAGTTCGTCGCGATAATCCTTCAGCCACGTTGCGACTCGCGGGTCGCTCTGAACGGTCTCGTCCACCGGCAGGGACGATTCGTCGGCGACGCCCGGTTTGATCTGCTCGACCAGCTTGATGCTGCTCGACCAGAGTTGAAGACGCTCGTTGCGGCTTAGCGAGGCGACTTCGTCTCCGGCAAAGGCGGTCGAGGTAGTTGGGAGAGTCGCCGATAAGGTCAGCAGCAGCGTCCGAATGAAACATGAACGAAAATGTCGAATCATTACGAATCCTTCAAATGTCCGCAGGTACGTCGTGACGAGAGAATTCCGGCGAGCCGGCTGGTCGAAGGCGAGGCACACTGACGGCTTTCCTCCCGATGCTTCGCCGTGAGGCTCCTGGGCACGCGTTATTATACGATCGGCGGAAGCGCGAGTCCAATACAACACATGCTCTTACAATTCGCTGTTCGCGGCGGGGGTATTTCTCGTCGCGTCGGCGATCCGCCCAGTTAGGACGTCGGTCAGATGGTACCCATGACTTTACGCTCGGCTTGGCCGATTGCGACAAGCTTCCGCGCCGACGGGCTTTGCGTTCGAAATCGGACGCGGGTCCCACACGAACTCAAACGGCTGCGCATCGCCGTTGAAAACAGCCCATCGTCCGACTATCCTGGCGGGTTTGCGTCGACCGTCGCGAGACGCTGACCACTTCGTCGCGTTGTTACACTGCGGATCGTCGCCCAACGGGAGCGCCACTTGAATTCGCACCCAGCGATACGCGTGCACGGGGCGAGGCAGCACAACCTCAAAAACATCTCCGTTGAGATTCCCCGCGATGCGCTCACCGTTGTGACGGGGCTGAGCGGCTCGGGCAAGAGCTCGCTCGCGTTCGACACCGTGTACGCCGAAGGAGAACGGCGATACGTCGAGTCGTTGTCGGCGTACGCGCGGCAGTTTCTGGAGCAGATGCCCAAGCCCGACGTCGACCTCATCGAGGGGTTGAGTCCGACCATCGCCATTCAACAGCACGCCGCCACCACCAGCCCCCGTTCAACCGTCGCCACCACCACCGAAGTGTACGACTATCTTCGAATACTCTTCGCACAGGTCGGCCGGCCGCATTGCTGGGAGTGCGGCAAGCCGGTCGACAAACAGACCGTTGCCCAAATGGTCGACGCCGTCATCGCCCACCCCGTCGGAACGCGCGCGATCATCGTCGCGCCGTTGCATTGCCCGCCGGGTGACGATCCCGAAGCGCTTCTCGATGACGTCGCGGGGCAAGGTTATGTGCGGGTGCGCATCGACGGCGAAGTCTACTTGATTGAAGACGCGCCGGAGCTACCTGACGATGAGGCGAATCTGATTGATGTCGTGGTGGATCGCATTGTGCTCAAAGACCAAGTAGCCAGACGAACGGCCGACAGCTTGGAACTCGCCTTGCGACTTTCCAACGGCCGCGCGGGCGCGACGCTGACGTTGCCCGATCAGCGAACGAAGGAGTTGGCCTTCAGCGAAGACTACACTTGTCCGGATCATCTCCATGTCCGCACGCCCGAGTTGACGCCGCGGATGTTCAGTTTCAACTCGCCGTACGGCGCTTGTTCTGCGTGCAGCGGTTTGGGGACGGTGCTTGATTTTGATGCCGACTTGATCGTGCCGAACAAGGATCTGTCGCTCGCCGCAGGGGCTATTTCGGCGTGGCGGCTGAGCGGCAAGCGTATGAACGCGGTGTATGCGGCGATGATCGATTCGTTCTGTCGCCAATTTGACGTCTCGCCGGACATTCCTTTTCGCAACATTCCCGAAGCGCTGGTGCGCATACTGTTGCACGGCACCAATGACGGCAGTGCGTCTGCCAAGCCGCCGACCTTCGAGGGCGTGTTGCCCAACTTGAAACGGCGATGGACCACGACCGACTCGGAGTCCGTCAAGCATCGATTGCATCAATACCAGAGCGAGGCGCCGTGCGAGTCGTGTCACGGTGCGAGGCTTCGACGCGAATCGTTGGCGGTGATGATCGGCAACGCGAACATTGCCGATGTTTGCGATCAGTGTATAGGCGATGCCAAGCGTTTTTTCGACGACCTTTCCTTCGAGGGTGAAGCCCGTTTGATTGCCGAGCAGCCGCTTCGCGAGGTTCGCAATCGGATCGGCTTTCTGCACGACGTGGGTCTCGACTATCTAGCTTTGTCACGGAGTTCCGCGACGCTTTCGGGCGGGGAAGCCCAGCGCATTCGCCTGGCCACCCAGATCGGCAGCGGTTTGGTGGGGATGTGCTATTGCCTGGACGAGCCCACCATCGGGTTGCATCAACGAGACAGCCGGCAACTCGTTTCGACGCTCACGCGGTTGGCCGCCGACGGCAACGCAGTGCTCGTGGTGGAACACGACGAGGAGGTCATCGACGCTGCGGACCATATTATCGACATCGGGCCCGGCGCTGGGGCACGGGGCGGCGAGCTTATTTTTCAGGGGTCTCGTGAGAAGCTTGCTCGTTGCAAGGAGTCTGTGACAGCCCAATACCTGTCCGGTCGACTGGCTGTTCCGGTTCCTGCTGCCCGGCGTCCGTACGTTCGTTCGAATGCGATCGAGATTCGCGGTGCGGTCGAAAACAACCTCAAGAATCTTACGGTTCGGTTTCCGCTGGGGTGTTTTGTGTGTGTGACGGGCGTCTCGGGCAGCGGGAAGAGCACGCTTGCGACGCGGATTTTGCTGCGGGCGCTCAATCGGCGAATCAACGGGACGGGGCCCAAGCCCGGCGAACACGATCGCATCATCGGCGCGTCACGCGTTGACAAGGTGATTCAAATTGATCAATCGCCCATCGGGCGAACACCGCGGAGCAACCCGGCGACCTATGTGGGCGTGTTCGATCAGGTGCGCAAGCTGTACGCCGGAACGAGGGAATCCAAAATCAGAGGATACGGTGCGGGGCGATTCAGTTTCAACGTCAAGGGTGGACGATGCGAGGACTGCCAGGGGCAAGGCACGCGGCGTATTGAGATGCACTTTCTTCCCGATGTGTTTGTCGAGTGCGCTACCTGCGGAGGGACACGGTACAATCGTGAAACGCTGGAAGTTCGCTATAGGGGTAAGAACATCGCCGATGTGCTCGACATGCGCGTGCAGGAGGCGGTGGTCTTTTTCCAGAATTTTTCCAAGGTCAAACGGTTGCTGCGGGCGTTGATCGACGTGGGGCTTGGCTATGTCAATCTCGGGCAAGCGTCGACGACGCTTTCGGGAGGCGAAGCGCAACGCGTGAAGCTTGCGGCGGAGCTCGGCAAGTCCGCCGTCGGCCACACACTGTACATTCTTGACGAACCGACCACCGGGCTTCACTTTGCAGACATTCACAAGCTTCTCAAGGTGCTGAATCGCCTGGCGGATATGGGCCACACCATCATCGTCATTGAGCACAATCTGGACGTGATCAAGGTGGCTGACTGGGTGATTGATCTGGGGCCCGAGGGCGGGGACGGCGGCGGAATGGTCGTGGCTGAGGGAACGCCGGAAGAGATTGCGGCGAACCCGAAGAGCTACACCGGTCAGTATCTCAAGCCCAAGCTGGCGACCGGGTCGGTCGTTAAGGCTGGTCGGACGAAGCCAAAGCGCCCGCGTTCTTCAGAAACAGCCTGAACTTTTCCGCCGACTGATAGCCCGACGATCGGTCGATCAGTTGGCCGGTCGGTGAGATGATGAGAAATGTCGGTGTCATCTCAATATCGTAGCGAGCTGCCAGCGTCTCGGCGGCGGCTGCGTTCACCCGTACCGGAGCAAATCGGGAGAGTGACCGCTCGACGGACGCATCGGACAG
The DNA here is from genome assembly GCA_964416845.1 of uncultured Phycisphaeraceae bacterium. Taxonomy (GTDB): domain Bacteria; phylum Planctomycetota; class Phycisphaerae; order UBA1845; family UBA1845; genus CAYQFV01. The sequence continues at coordinate 7,764 of CAYQFV010000098.1, forward strand.
CGTGTAGCGATCCATTGCCCAGCAAAACGGGCATCCGGGTTTGACGAACACGGCGAGGACCGGTTTGCCGGTGCGGGATGCGTCTACGATGGTGGCGTCGAAGTCATCGCTCCAAGCGACTGATGTTTCGACAGGCCTCGCCATCCAGGCATACCCTACGACGATCGCGCTGCAAGCGCCGGCGATGGCCAACACCGTCTTGGTTTTTGATCGGCGCCTTCGTGGGGAGCTGGGAAGGTCAATGAATGTTTCAATTCCCTTCGTCATGGTTCCGGTCTCGTGGCTGCCATCCGCAGGTTCGTACGTTAGCCGAATGGATTCCTCTGCTGGGCGACGACGATTCGGCCGTCACCCCTATTCATCATTGCAACTAAGAGGCCGATGCTCAATCAGGGCAGACGAGAATCGACAAAATGGAACCCGTCGGTTGGGGCGGACGGACTGTTCGGCGGGACTCAACGGGCGAACGCTAGGGGGATGGCAGGACCGAGGCGGCTGATTTCGTCCGCGCGCCGTCGAGGAACCGTAGGAATGCTTCGGGCGGCTGATAGCCCATGGTTCGCCCGATAACGCTGCCGTCGCCGGACAGCACCAGGAACGTCGGAAACGCTTCCACCCGGTATCGCTCCGCCAATTCCGGTTCGGAGGACCACTGGACGCGGACGGGAATCAGCTTGTTGAGGGCGCGCTCGACGCGGGGGTCGGTGAGCACTTCTCGTTCCATCATCCGGCAGTACATGCATCCGGAGGTCCAAAACTCCAATACTACGGGAACGTTCCTGTCGCGAGCGGTTGCCAGGGCGTGATCGAACTCGGTCGTCCACGCTACGTTCGACTTGACGGGTCGATTCACGAACGCGTAGGTGGCGATTGTCAGGCCGACAAACGCGGTCAGCCAGATTTTCCTGGAACGATCTGAACGCACGGTGGTCATGCTCCTGGCGCCGGTTGTCGGGCTTCATTGGGTTCAACCCGCTGGTGCACTCGATAATTCCACAATTCGAGGGCGTGAATATCACAGGCCGATAAACTGATCGGCGATCGCGGCTCGGTTGGCCCGTCGATTTTTGACAAACAACCCCGAATCCGCATCCTATCTGGTGTCGGGCTGACATCCACCGCATCCACGGGGTTTGGTGCGGGGGTTCTCAATTGGGCGTTTCCGCCGGTCGGGGCGAGCCGATTCGAACACGGGCTTCGATCGGTACGCGGGCGTTGTCGTGCGCTGGTGGCTTTCGACCGGTGCGATCACAATTTGGAGGCCAACCGTGATGACTGAATCCCAGCGTCGCAGCTTGTGGAACGATACGCAACCTTGCACGCCACTGGAAGCGTATCTTGATCGGCGGAGGTTTCTCCGGAATGCAGGGTTGGCGCTGGGGGCTGCGTCGCTGCCGTCGCTGGCGGGGTGTTCGAGTTCTGCGGTGGTCGCCGAACAGCCCGACGGCCTGATGGAGACGCTCCATCCTCACTCGGGCAACCCTTTCACCAAGGGAGTTCGCAACGCGAAGTACGCCGTGGATCGACCCATGACCGAAGAGACGATCGCGGGCCGGTTCAACAATTTCTACGAGTTCACGACGTCCAAGGCGCGTGTTTGGCAGTTGGCGCGTTCGCTCAAGGTTCGGCCGTGGACGGTGGAGGTTTCGGGCGAGATCGCCAAGCCGCTGACGCTTGGCTACGACGATATCGTTCGCAAGATGCCTTTCGAGGAACGTGTCTATCGTTTTCGTTGCGTCGAGGCGTGGGCGATGACCGTGCCCTGGACCGGCTTTGCGTTCAAGGCGTTTCTCGATCTGGTTCGCCCGACGTCGGCTGCGAAGTACGTTCGGTTTCTCACATTTTTCCGACCCGAGCAAGCTGTCGGGCAACAGCCGCCCACGTCGTGGACCTGGCCTTACTACGAAGCGTTGACGATCGAGGAAGCTGCCAACGAATTGACGTTCATGGCGACCGGCATCTTCGGTCACGAACTGCCCAATCAGCACGGCGCACCGCTGCGCTTGGTCGTGCCATGGAAGTACGGTTACAAGGGCGCCAAGTCGATCGTCAAGATCATTTTCACCAAGAAGAGGCCTCCGACTTTTTGGAACGATGCTGCCGCCAACGAATACAGTTTTTGTTCCAATGTCGATCCGAACAAACCGCACCCTCGCTGGTCGCAGGCCACCGAACGCTTCATTGGGACGCAACAGCACGTCGCGACGCAGCCTTACAACGGTTATGGTGCATTCGTTCACAATCTGTACAAGGGCACGAAAGACGCGGCGCTGTAGCGCTGAGTTACTGTTGGTGTCGTGTCGCACGTGGTTTCAGGTCATCAGCATCAGAGCACTGGGAGCATGACGTTCGTATGACCGAAAAACCGTCAGGCCGACGAACGCTGCACTTTACCAACCTGGATGAGGTTCTGGCCGACGTGGACTTGCTTCGGGCGGGCCATCATACCGTCGGGAATTGGTCGCTCGCCCAGATCTGCCGCCATCTTGCGGACAGTTTTTCCGGGTCGATGGACGGGTTTGGCGTACGCAATCATCGCGTGATGCGTTTTCTGTTCGGCAGGCGGGCGTTGCGTGACGCCCTGCTACATGGCATTGCGACGGGGTTTACCGTGACCGAACGGCTGACCCCACCCGCCGACGTGGTTCTGGATGAGACTTCGGCTGAACTTGTTCGCGCGATCGACCGTTACAAGCAACACACCGGCCCGATGCACTTTCATCCGTTCTTCGGGCGCTTGTCACGTTCGGAATGGGACCGATTGCATCTGGTTCACAGCGCCCACCATCTAAGTTTCGCGATCGCCGATGCGAAGGTTGCGTAACGGGTCGATTGCGCTGCGGGTGAGCGTCTACTGCCGTTCCTGGAAAAGTCTTTCGACTTTTTCTGCAGGCGCGGCACTTGGGTGCAATGGCCAAGCACAGCAAGGCCATGCGATCAACACGGGGAGGCACGCCCGCTGGGCATGGCACCCAGATTCGGCGAACGTTATTTGGAACGGCACTAGAGCGCTCCGGTCTCGCGCTGCCAGCGGATGGCCAGTTGCAGCCCGGCGCTCAGGGGCGATTGCGGGGCATATTTTAGAAGGTCGCGGGCTTTGGCGATGTCGGCGACGTAACGCGTGACCTCGCCTTCTCGAGCCGGCTCGAACGACACGCAGGGCATTTTTCCGACGGCCATTCCGATCATGTTCACCAGATCGACCAGCGTGTATCCCTGCCCGGACGCGAGGTTGATCGTCTGATTGGTCACCCTTTGCGATGTCAGTGCGTCCAACCCCGCGATGACGCCGGCCACGCAGTCGTCGATGTAGGTGAAGTCGAGCACCTTTTCCCTGCCGAAGACGACGATCGGCTGCTCGCGCGCGATTCGGTCGATGAACAGCGGGACGACGCGTTCCATCCGATCCAGATCGTTGTCGTATCGGCCGTAGACGTTGCTGAAGCGGAACACGAGGTAGGGCAATTGGTAGCACTGGGCGTAGGAGTAGATGAACGCTTCACCGGCGATCTTGCTGGCGGAGTAGGGGCTTTCCGCCACGACGAAGTCTGCCGCCGCTTCGTCGGTGACGTGCCGGTGGATGTCGCCGTAAACCTCGCGCGAGCTGGCGAACACGATGGGCACGTTGGCCTGTCGGCAGAATTCCAGCGTGGTGAAGAGCATGCGAATGTTGTCCATCGCCCGTTCGGGGCGCTGGACAAGCTCGAAGACCTTGGCGTTCGCGGCGCAGTGCAGGACGACGTCGAACGGGCCTTTGGGCAGTTGGTCGGGCGTTACTTTCGTCAGGTCGAGGTGCGTCTCGGCGATGCGGTCGGTCCAGGTGTTGGGACGAATGTCCACGCCGATGACGTCGTCGCCGCGTGCGAGTAAGGCCAGCGCGACGTTCGTGCCGACCAGTCCACTGCTTCCGGTGATCAATATCTTCACGTGCTGAATCCGTTGTCGACAGACTGCTATCTAGGAAAACGCCCGCTCCACGCGCTCGCAAATCATATGATAGGCTAGCTCGTGGGCCTCTTGCACGCGATCGCTTGCGTCGGCATCGACCCGTAAGCACACGTCGCACAGGCTCGCCATCGCTTCGCCGCGGCGAGAGGTGAAGCCGATTACGAATGCTTTGCGGTCGCGGGCGGCTTCCAAGGCGCGTAGCACGTTCGGCGAGCTTCCCGACACGCTGAGCGCCCAGACGACGTCCCTGGCGGTCACCAGCCCTTCGACCTGCCGGCTGAAGATCACATCGCCGCCGAGATCGTTGCCGATGGCCGTCAGCATGGATGAATCCGTCGTGAGCGCTATCGCCGGCAACGCCCGTCGATCAAGCTTGAATCGTCCCAGCAACTCCGCGGCGATGTGCTGGGCGTCGGCGGCGCTTCCGCCGTTGCCAAGCAGGTAGACCTTGCCATCGGTGCGAAACGTCTCCACGAGGCGGTCGCTGATCGTCTCGAGCAGCGCGACGCTGTGTCGCAATGTTTCGATCGTGCGAACGTGGTCACCGATCTGGTCGTGCATGTTCGTCGCCATCTACGCACGCCCGTTTCTAATACGCTCGAGAATCGAAGTTGTGCTATACCCTTCCAGAAACGGGATCAGCCGCACGCGCCCGCCGATGCCCTCGACGAATTCCCGCCCGACCACGCCCTTGTCGGACCAGTCGCCGCCTTTGACCAACACGTCGGGACGTATCCGTTCGATCAATTGTTGGGGCGTTGGTGCGTCAAAAACGACCACGTAATCGACGCATTCCAACGCGCTGAGCATCGTCGCGCGAAACGCCTGATCGTGGATCGGCCGATCGTCCCCCTTGTCGAGCGTCTTGACGCTGCGGTCGGAATTCAACCCGACCACCAGCACGCTGCCTTCCGCCCGCGCGTCGCCAAGGTATGCGACGTGGCCTGGATGCAGGATGTCGAAAACGCCGTTGGTGAATACCACGGTTTCGCCGCGGTTGCGTCGGAGCGTTAGTTCGCCTTCAAGATCGTTGGACGAGACGCATTTTCCGTTTCGTCGGCGGTGCTCCAACCGCAGGTCCGCCAGTATTTCTTCTTGCGAGATTGGCACGCAGCCGAATTTTTCCACCTCCAGCCCGCCGGCCAGGTTCGCAAGTCGTACCGCGTCGGACCAGTCCCCGCCCGCGCCAATCGCCGCCGCCAGGGCAGCGAGCACCGCGTCACCCGCACCGGTGTTGTCGTAGACGCTGCGCGGACGCGTGGGGAAATGAACGGCGGGTTGACCATTGCGGCAAATCACCGCGCCGTCGCGATCTAGTGTCACGACGAGGCACTCGACGCCCCACCGTTCCAGCAGCGCAGGGCAGGCAGCCGCAACCGCGTCCGGGGAATCGAACGAGCGCCCGGCTGCGAGTTCCAGCTCGCTGCGGTTCGGCGTTAGGATGGTTGCGCCCGCGTATCGCGAGAAATCGTTTACCCTTGCGGGGTCGACGATCACGCACGTGCCGTTTTGGCCAGCCTGTTCGACCACTGTCGTGATGAGTTCGTCGGACACGACGCCTTTTTGGTAATCTTCGATGCACACCGCGTTGGCGCTGGAAATCGCTTGACCGAGCGCTGCGGCGAGCGCGTCTTGCGCGGCGGTCGGAAGTCGCGTTGTCGTCTCCTCGTCGAAGCGAAGCAACTGCTGTCGGTGGCGGTGTTGAGCCAGTCCGATGAACCGCGTTTTGGTCGTGGTGTTTCGGTCGTCAGCGGTGACGACCCCGTCCGCATCGACGCCCAATTCCGTCAGGAGGGTCTTGAGGCGTTCGCCGGCGGCGTCCCGACCGACCGATCCGAAACATTGGACGTGTGCGCCCAACGCGCGAAGGCAGGCGGCGACGTTCGCGCTGCCGCCGACGCACTCTTGCTGCTCGACTGATCGGAGCACGGGGACGGGGGCTTCGGGGCTGATGCGCTCGGCATCGCCGTAGACGTACCGGTCGAGAATCAGGTCACCGACCAGTACAACGCGAACGCCGTCGAACGACCGGACCAGCGATGTCAGATTGTCGATCATGGCGTCACGGGTTGGAAAACGGGGCAGCCGCATGCCCACCGTCGGAATCGGCATCACACCACACTTGGGGCCGCTATGCTACGTTCGCGCGTTCGGGTGTGTCAACGATCGCATGAAGCGATCAGTCGATCAACGATGGGGGCGATCAGTTTTGGTACCGGATGCCCATGACGAGACGATAGTCTTGTTCTGGCCGGCCGGCGGCGAGTTCTTGAACGAGCGGCAGTTGGATCGACGCTTCCAGGATCCAGTTTTGGGTGATGTATTGCACACCGGGGGAGGCGAGCAATTCGTGCGAGCCGTCGGTGAGGTAGCGGCCGTTCAATTCCGCCACCACGTCGAATTCATGGGCGTCGGTTGGTTCGTACTTCGTTGGCCAAACGCGGTAGGAGTAGGCAGCGTCGTAGCGTATCTCGTCGTGTCGAAACGAACCCGCCCCAGTGTTGAATTGGTAGACAAGATCGGCGTCAAATCGGCGACGATCGCGCCGCCACGAAAACACCGTGCCCACCAACGGGTCGTAGCTGTCGCTGGTGAAGTCGCCGTCGCCGCTGCGAACGTTGAGCCCGCCTAGAACAGCCCAACGCGCTGTGCGTCCCGGCCCGTCGTCGCGCTGCCAGAATCGGTATTTCAAGAGGATGGGAATGTCCGCCACGCCGTCGTGCGCGTCTTCAAACCGGGCACCTTTGGACGTGAGGCGATCCACCTGGCGGTTCACGTAGGGGATCGTCAGCAAGAACGACAGGTCCTCTCGAATGCCATAGACCAGCGTTGCGCGAACCGTGGAGGAACTTATGTGACGGACCGGTCCGGGGGCGTCGCCTTCGCTAAACGAGTATTGCAGTCGAAAGATGCTCGCGCCTTCTCCAGGCGTCAACGCCACATTGGTGTTGATCGGTCCCGCCGTCACCGTGGCGGACAAGACGCCGATCACCGAGGCGGCGAGCGCTGTGCTGGCGGACCAACTTCGCGTCGGCGCGGTCATCCGTCGCTCCCGGTGTACACTTTGCCGTCCAACTCGACCCGGACTGGCGTGAACCCGCCCTTGACGATTGCGTCCCAGATCATCTTGGCTGTCAGGGAGTGGCCTTTGTTGAGGGCGACCGTTCCTTGGCCGGTGTTGAGATCCACTTCTGCCTTCTTCACGCCATCCAATCGCTCGACCGAGCGAGTCACATTGCGGACTCAGAACGGTCACGAAAGGCCACTCACCTGAATGATGGCTGTCTCATGTGACGATACTTTCGCATGCGCGTGAGTCTGAGGTGTCATCGGACGCAGGCAACCTGACAGCAAGCACGATGTGCCAAGCACCGCCACCACCCACGAAGTTGTTTTTATCATGCCGTTCCTTTCGCAATGGACGAATCGAACGGGCGAACAGTAATCGAACGGCGTGCGCACGCCAACCTCTGAAGGGGCGGCAATCGCTTCGGGGTGCGCGACACACTCAGCGGAGGTTTCTTCTTTGATGGCGGCCCCGCACGTGCGGCATGCAGCAGTCGCAGCCCCAGCGGGGCGATCGAGAATAGCCCAGCGATTCAGGGCCTGTCGATTTAGTCGCTCGGACGGAGTGACACTGCACGCTTGCTGTT
>CAYQFV010000099.1:0-4510 GCA_964416845.1 uncultured Phycisphaeraceae bacterium
GGGTGCGGCGTGACCCGGATCGTCCACCGCCTCCGCAGCGTCGGCGTGACCGTCATGGTCGTCGGCGTCTGTGTCATCATCCCCGCGGTCCGTGCGACCAAACACACCATCATCTATCCCACCGAGTCCGAGCACCTCCGGCCGGTCTTAGCTGGCGTACGGCAAGTCAGGGAACCCAGCGATGGAATCTTCGCCTACTACGCAACGTCCGACGCAATGGAATTCTATTGGCCCGACGCAGGCGACAACCTCTTGATCCAGCCGCAATCACAGCGCGGGCGTTTCGACATGTTCAAAGCCGGTTTCGATCGAATGGCATCCCGCCACGATCGCGTCTGGTTCATCTTCACGCACGAGTACAAAGACGAGAAAACCACGTGGACCGAGTACGTCCTCAGCAAAGGCGACGTCGTGTACCACTTCGGGTCCAAAGACACCTTCGCCTACTGCATCGATACCAGCCGGGCACCATCCACCGACACGCTCCGCCGCTCAACCAAACCCCGCCCCGCCCCGCCGATGCGCGACCTCGTCTCGACCTCAACGCGTCCCACTGCCCGGTTCATACGAGGGTGGCCCATGTCCTTTTGGACATGGGGAATGCGATGATACAAGCACAGATGAGCGCCCCGACGATCATCGACTCTCCCACTCCCAAAACGAGGGCGTGGGCCACCCGCTTCCGTCACAGCTACGGATAAGCATCTCAATCGTCTGGTATTCATAATCGGTTCCTAATCCAAGCCACCCAAAGTGCACGCCACACTTCCCCTACAGCCACGCGATGAAGTTACACGCCATGTGCGTCACTATGCCAGGGATCACACTGCCCGTGATCTGTCGGGCGAGCAACATCCAAGCTCCTCCGATGAGCGTGTACACCAGTTGAAACGAGACATACGCTGCGGACATCCCCCAAACATTCGGCACATGCCACAGCGCGAAAAAACCGGCGGTAAACAAAACGGCGCGGTGAACTCGAACTCGGGTGTTTACCGCGCCCGGGAACTTCGCGTCGAACCGTCCGTACAGGTAGCCGGCGAACAGCAAGTCTTGAGCAGCCGGTGAGACGAGCCACGAACCCACCCTTCCGCCACTGAAGGGTTGTGACGTAATCGGGTAAATGATACCAGTCACGAGGATGGGTAGAGCGCATACCCCGAGAACCTTCAGCGCATGACCTTTCCATCGACCGAAGCTCAGACCACACCGCAAGGGCGCTCCAAGGCATAGCAGTAGGGGAACAATACCGGAGAGGGCATCATACAGAGTCGCGAAACCCTGTTCGCCAAGGCGATCGTACAGTTCGCGCAAGGGAAGGAACTTGACAAGCCAGTACGGAATCGCGTGGAAGGCCGCAACCAGTACCAGCGCGACGAGCAACGTCTCACCGGTGCCGGCTGACGGAGTATCTTCGCCTGACGCGCATGATCCCACCATGCGTTGCTCCTCGTTAGACGCTTGCCCACCGCTTCGTCCCGTTCTGAACACCTTACAGCGATGCATCCCCCTCACTGGTAGCAATCACACTCCACCAACGCCCACGCGACTCGACCAAGACCGACGAGTGCTTCGCTCCGCTACGCCCGCGCTCGCAGCAGAATCGTCTGTGGCGATCCGCACATTACCAGCCAACTACACCTGACGATGCGTCGCCAAGTACCCTACGATCCTCCACACGCTCCGCAACGCAATCTCCCGCCACCCCCAAAAACCGACCTGGCGCTGGCGCAAACCGCTGATCGACCGAATTCGACGGCTTTTCGATCAGCGCGCGCGTTCTTGGGGTGATGTAAGTGTCGCGGACTGTCACAGGTGAGGGTCGCCGTGGTCTATGCAACGCCAAAACCTTTTCTCAACCTCCTCCCCTATCAAAAGGAGGACGTGGAGTCGCAGGCCCGGTTTCGATGGTCGTGCTGGTCGCGGCAGTCGGGAAAGTCCTTCACCAAGTCTCTGCGACGCATTCTTCGCGGCATTCAGCGACGACGCAATCAAATCTTCCTCTCCGCCAGTGAGCGGCAGAGTCGCGAACTCATGCAAAAAGCCCGCATGCACTGCCAGACACTGCAGATGGCCACACGCCAATGCAACAGTCGCTTCTTCGAAGGCACATCACTGCGACAGCTTGAATTCGTCCTGCCCAACGGCGTGCGCATCATAGGCCTGCCCGCCAATCCGCAGACCATGCGCGGCTTCACGGGCGATGTCTTCCTCGACGAGTTCGCCATGCACAGCGACGACCGGGCGATCTGGGCGTCCATCTTCCCCACACTGCTTCGCGGAAACGGTGAACTCGACATCGCGTCCACCCCCAAGGGCAAGCGAAACATGTTCTACGACCTCTCGCTCAACGAACGCTTCGAGCGATCCACCGTCACGCTCTACGACGCAGTCGATCAGGGACTCGAAGTCGACCCGGCCGACATTCGCAGTTCAATGGCCGACGAAGAGCTATTCCGGCAGGAGTTCCTCTGCGAATTCCTGGACGAAGCCACCGCACTGCTGACCTACGATCAAATCGCCGCGTGCGAAGACGCATCGCTCGACAAAGACGCATCAATCGACGGACTGTCAGCCGACGGAGATCTGACGGTCGGCATCGACGTAGGCCGCAAACACGACTTAACGGTCATCTGGATTCTGGAAAGACAAGGCGAGACGCTTGTCACCCGCGCCGTCTTGGAACGGCGCAATCAGCCATTCCGCGAGCAATACGAATTGATCTGCAATGTGTTGTCATTGCCCGCCGTGCGCCGCTGTTGCATCGACGCGGGCGGCATTGGCATGCAATTGGCCGAGGCCGCCGTCGAGGACTTCGGCCGGCATCGTGTCGAAGCCGTCACATTCACCAACACGATCAAGAACCAACTGTCCGCCCATCTTCGGATCGCAGTTGAAGACCGGCGCATTCGCATTCCAGTCGACCAAGCCATACGCAACGACTGGCATGCACTGGAACGGTCCATCACCGAACGCGGGCTGGTGCGCTTCGACGCCGCCCGATCCACATCGGGACACGCCGACCGGTTTTGGGCGGCCGCACTCGCCGTCCGGGCGGCCGGGTGCGTCTCCGGCGAGACCAACTGCCTGAGTGTCAAACCGCTGGCCTTCGCCTGCAAAGGAGCGTGGTAAATGCCTTCGCCAAGTGAACCCATTCAACAAGACAGTTGGGCCAAACGTCTCATCCACGCCCTGCGGCGTCCCACCAGCACTGTCGCGCCTCGACCGGGTCGTCTTCTGACGCGTCGGCCTGAAGACACATGGCGCGACTATCCGTCGAGCAATCTCACGCCGTCGCGCTTGATGGCCGTCCTTCGCGAAGCCGATTCCGGGTCGCTGTCAGCCGCCATGCAACTGTACGAGGAAATGGAAGAAAAGGACCCGCATCTATTTGCAGTGGCCGGCACCCGGCGACTGGCAGTCACTGGTCTGGAGTGGACCATCGAGCCGGAGACCTGCGTACGATGCGATGTCGATGCAACCCTCGCTCGCGCCGCGGCCGACCATGCCCGAGAAGTTCTCGCAAGCATTGAATCGTTCGACGAGACCTTGCAGCATCTCGCACTGGCGGTCGGTCGCAACATCGCCATCGCAGAGTTGGTGTGGGGCAGGCGCAACGATCGCTTCACGCTGGTCGACCTTTGCCCAGTGGATTTCACACGAATCGTGTTCGACGATCTCGATCGGCCGAGAATCCTGACTGCCGGTCGCCCGATGGATGGCATCGACCTGGCGGCCAACAAGTTCGTCGTCCACACGCCGCATTGCACCGCGGGCCATCCGCAACGCGGCGGGCTGCTTCGCGTCACGGCGTTGTCCTATCTGGGGAAGAACCTGGCGCTCAAAGACTGGATGATCTTCGCGGAGATCTTCGGCATGCCGGTGCGGATCGCGCGTTACGAACCGTCGGCGTCGGCCGAGGAAAAACGCGAGATGCTCGACATGCTCGAGTCGCTCGGCAGCAACGCAGCCGGCGTGTTCAGTCGCGCGGTCGACTTGCAGATCGTGTCGACCGAGCGCGGCGGCAAGCAATCACCCTACGAGGCGCTGATCGAATTCTTCAATCGCGAGATGAGCAAGGCGTGGTTGGGGCAAACGCTCACCACTGACACCACCGGCTCGCGCGGCAGCTTTGCGGCCAGTCGCATCCACGAGCGCGTTCGTCAGGACGTGCTTGCTGACGACCTTCGCAAGGAAGCCCGAACCATTCGCCGCGACATTCTCGCGCCCATCGTGCGGTTCCGGTTCGGATCCGACGTTCCGGTCCCGCATTTCAAGCGCAAGTTGCGCCGGCTGAGTTCACCGCAGGAGGTGGCTGACCTGATCGCCACCGCGACCAACGAACTACGCCTGCGCGTTCCGCGCGACTGGGTCCACGAGGTGCTCGACATTCCGCAAGCCTCGCCGGACGTCGACGTGATCGAACAGGCGGCGGGCTGACACACTGTGACACAACGAAGTGACATACGCTGGCACTTGGAGATTGACGAATCATGAAAGCACGACATGC
>CAYQFV010000099.1:4610-15284 GCA_964416845.1 uncultured Phycisphaeraceae bacterium
GGGCTGTTCGCATTGGTCGAATGGACCAAGCCGGCGCTGGAGCAGTTGGCCGCCAAACAGTACCGCTACCTTTCGCCGGTGGCGCTGGTGCGCAAGCACGATCGCAAGCTGATCGGCCTGCACTCGGTGGCGCTGACCAACAAACCGGCCATCGTCGGCATGGAGCCGATCGTCAATCGATGCTCGTCATCAGTCACGGTCGAGCCGATGGCCGCCCATCGCGATCTGTGCGAGCGGCTGTCGCTTCCGGTTGAGAGCGACGTCGACACGGTGTTGATTGCGGCCCGGGAGTTGATTGACCGTAGCCGAAAGGATCAGGCGTTGCGCGACGCGGAGGACCGGGTGAAAGAAGCGCTCCGCTCCGGCAAGGTGGTCGAAGCCCAGCACGATTTCGCGATCCGACTGGCGCTGCGGGATGCGACGTTGTACGACGAGTGGCTAAGGACCGCGCCGGTGGTCATGCCGCTGGGCAGGACCGCGCCGCCGTCCCATCGCATGGGCGGCGAGCGCCGGCATGGCCTGGCTGCGGATGCTCGAGCCGAATACCGCGCCCATCCCGAGTTGGCCGCGTTGACCAGCGAAGACGCGTACGTGGCTGACCGGTTGCGTCGCGCCGACTGAACGCGCGTCAACAAGACAGACTTCTTCTAGAGACGAAAGGAACGAACGATCATGGCATTGACGGCAAACAGAGAAGTGGACCGCTTCGTGGATCAGGAACTGCGAAGCTATGCGGTGGCGGCGAGCAAGAACGTTTTCAAGGGTGGGTTCGTGGGGATCAGCGCCGGGGGCTACGCACAGCCGTTGACGGCCGGCGACGCGGTGGTGGGCATCGCCTACGAGGCGGCGGACAACACGACCGGGCAGGACGGCGACGCGATGGTTCGGGTGTTCACGCTGGGTGACTTCGGTATGACACTCGCCGGCGCGACGACGGCCAACATCGGGCAGTCGGTATTCGCGAGCGACGACGCAACGCTGACGTTCGACCCGGACGGCAACTCCTTCGTGGGCTACGTGCAGGACGTCATGACGCCCAACGATATCGTGCTGCGTCTGGACGTACGCAAGGCGGTGGGAACGGCGGCGATTTGGCATCACACGACCGGTTTCACGCTGACCCCCGCGCAGAGCGCGACGGTGCACACCAACCTGGGGGCGGCGGGTGTCATCACAGTGACACTTCCGCAGTCGCCGCCCAAGGGCACGACGTTTCAGTTCGTCTGCATGGCCGATCAGGAACTGCGACTTGATCCTGGCGTGGCGGGCGGGGTGTACATCAAGGGCGCCAAGCAAGCGGACAGCAAGTACGTCTCGATCACCGACATTGGGGATTTCATTCACATCGTGGCCGACGGCAACGGTGACTGGGTGGCGGTGGCGTCCATCAGCGGGGCCGACGCGGACATCACGGTTCAGGTGTAATCGGGAGCGGAACGGACAACACGGCTGATCCGCGACGCGGGTCTCAATCGAGGGAACCATCATGGCAGTGATCAATACGGGACTGTTGACCAAGGGTTTGCGGAGCGAGTTTTTCAACCGATTCGAATCCACGCCGGTGCATTTCAAGGAGCTGGCCACCCGCATCCCGAGCACGTCGGATCGCGAGACATATCGGTGGCTGGGCACGGTGCCGAAGCTTCGCGAGTGGGGCACGGGACGGGTGGCCAAGGGATTGCGCACCGAAACGTATTCGGTGGAGAACCTGAAATACGAATCGACCATCGAAGTCGATCGCGACGAGATCGCCGACGATCAGACCGGGCAGATTCGGCTTCGGGTGGGCGAGCTTGCCCAGCGTGCGGCGACGCACAAGGATTTTCTGATCTCCCAACTGCTCATCAGCGGCGCGACGACTGGGTTTACGAGCTACGACGGCGTGACGTTTTTCAGCAACAGTCACGTCTCGGGCAGCAGCGGCAGTCAGGACAACGATCTGGTCGGCAGCGCGGCGGACGCGAACAACCCGACGGTGGGCGAGTTCAAGACGGCGCTCAAGGCGGCCATCGCGAGCATGATGTCGTTCAAGGACGATCAAGGTGACCCCGCGCCGGTGGGCGCGAGCGGCCTGGTGTGCGTGGTACCGCCAACGATGTTCTTCACCGCGCTGGAGTCGATCAACGCAACCGTGATCAACAACACGACCAACGTGCTGAGCGGTGCGGCGAGCGTGGTGTCGTTCCCGTGGTTGAGCGACGCAAGCATGTGGTACCTGCTCAAGACCGACGGTGTGGTTCGCCCGTTCATCTTTCAAGATCGCGAGCCGGTCGAGTTCACGTCGTTGACCGAGAGCAGCGAGGAAGGATTCAAACGCGAGAAGTTCCTGTTCGGTGTGCGGGCGCGGTACCGGATGGCGTACGGATACTGGCAGTTCGCGGTGCGAACGAACTTCGTGTAACGGCGATCCGGTTATGAGCTACATCAACAACAACGACGTGCAGCAACGGTTGGGAGCGGCCCGCTACGTTCAACTGACCGACGACGCGGGCACTGGGTCGGCGAACGAAGCGGTGGTCGACGAAGCCCGCGCCGCGGCCGAGGGCGTGATGAACAGCCATCTATCACGGCGCTACGCGGTGCCGATTGACGTGGCGACGCATCCGGAGGTTGTGGCGGTGCTCGTGGGGATCGCCTTGGACCTGGTCGAGCACCGGCTGTATGCGCGACGGCGCGACGTTCCTTCCGACATCGTCGCGAAACGCAACGCGGCGATCGACTGGTTGCAGCGCGTGGCGCGCGGCGAGGCGGCGTTGCCGTCCGTCGCGCCCATCGCGCCGGGCGGCGCGTCGGGTATTCGTGCAGCCACAACGGGCGACGCGCGCCTGCTGTCGCGCGACGAGCTTGCGGACTTCTGATGGGTGCTGTTTTCGGTGACGAGTTTGGGTTGATTGATCGGAACGCGAGAGGGTTTGAATTGTGAGCGAGTTGGGTGACCTGGAAGCGGCTGTGATGGGTTTGATCTCGGCGATCCAAAGCGGCGGTGGGCCAGCGTTTCGGTCGGTCGTGGGGTTTGCGGATGCCGATCGGCGTCGAACGGTGGCGCGCATTTCGGGATTGGCAGCGCCGGCGGCGGTGGTGATCTACACGGGGCGCGTGCGGACGAGTGCGTCGGAATCGGTCATCGGCCTGCCGAAGGTGACCGTGCTGCTGCGAGCGCAGAACCTCCGCGGCGGGGCGGCGGTTCGATCCGGTGATACGACCGCGCTGGGCGCGTTCGACGTGTTGTCGCTGGCGACCGCGGCGTTGGACGGGGCGATCGTGCAGACCGATCGGCGACTGGTGGCGTTGGACGAGCAGACGCTGACGGCGGACGAGACGCACGTGGTCTACGAGCAGCGATACCTGGTGGACCGTGTGGCGGCGGTGACGCAACCGACGTTTGACGGCGTCGCATTGGCGGGCGCGACCAGCGCGGTCAACGTGGTGGTCGGGGATGCGACGGCTGAGGTTGTTTCGTTCGCGTTTCCGGGAATCGATGGCGTGTTCCGGCATCATCTGGGAATGCGCGATCGGACGATTCGCTGGTTGGGTCAACTGCGGGCGGTGGACGACGTCGGCCTGAACACGACTGAGGCGGGCATCGAGACGGCGGTGGCGAACCCCGGAGCGTTCGACATGGTGGACGCGTGGTCGCGAACGTTTTCCGACTGCACGCTGGACCGGTTCGTTCGACGCGGTCCGCGCTCGCGGCATCCGGTGACGGGCGAGGCGTTGCAGTCGTTCGAACTCGAATTCACGCAGTTGAATCCGTAGTCGCGATGGCAGGAGGTTAACTGATGGACGGACCATGCGGACGGTCGCGCCGGGCGGAGACGGTTCTCGCTACGGTGGAAACATCGCCGGGCTCGGGCGTGTTCGAGGTGGACGAACGTCTGCGCGTCGAGCAGGTTGATCTGCGTAGTGACGCAACGATGTCGACCGCGCGACTGGTGGTCCGTTTGGATTCGGATTTCGACACGGCGGCGGCTCGGGCGCGTTACCAGCCGGACCGGCGGATCGTGGTTCGGATTGACGCAGAGCAGCCGGTCGACCGGGCGGTGCTGTTTGAAGGATTTCCGCCGGTTCAGGAAGCGCGGTGGCGGGGTGGGCCTGGGAGGGGCGAGGAGTCGTTCGGTTTCGTTGCGTCGCACGTGTACGAGCAACTGTCGCGCGATCGGCGGAGTTGGATCTACGGCCGTCGGATGCGAAGCGGCGAGATCGCCGACGGGATGGCCGTCGATCCGGCGACGTGGGACGCCCGAAGCGTGTTGGTCGACGCGCTGCCGTGCGTGTTCAACCCGCGTAGCGTTGCCAACCGCGCGGCGACACCGTTGACGGCGGTGGGCAGTGACGACGCGTCGCGGCGCATTGATCTGTTCACGTACGACGGTGATCCGAACGCTGGTTCGTGGACTTGTGCGCAGGCGCTTCGGTATCTGGTGTGGTTCTATGCCCCGCGCGAGGGGCCTGTGGACATCAACGGATTGCTCGATGCGACCGACGCGATGGTTGGCGGCGGCGATCCGTCGGCCGGATCGTCGGCCGGTCTGGCGGAACGGTTGATGGCGACGTGTGACTCGCTGGTGTGCGACGCGACGAACCTGATCGAAGCGCTGTCGCTGCTGGCGGACGCAGCCGGGGTGCACGTGACGGTTGACTCGACGGCGAGGGGCAGTTCGCTTCGCGTTTGGGCGGTGGGTGATCGGCCTCGGCGGCAGCTTCATCTGGCCCGGGGCGGGTTTCATCCGGACGGCAAGCCGCGGTACGACGCATCAGCGCTGCGGGCGAGCGACGTGTTTCGGGCCAACGAGATTTCGGAAGCGGTCATTCGATGGGACTACCGCCGGATCGTCAACGCACCCATCGTGTTGGGTGACGTGAAAGCGTACGAGATGACGGTGCCGCTCGTGCCGGGATGGAAGCCGACGGCGAATTTGGACGACGTGTCGGCGGGCGGTCGCACGGCTGCGAAGGATCTGGCGTTGACGCCGGAACAGGCGGCGGCGCTGGCGGACACGGCTGCACAGGACCCGTGGTTTCAAAAGCACCATCGCGAGGGGTCACAGTTTGCGGAGAATCGGTACGTCGCGCGGCGGTGGGTGTTGAACGAGGACGGCCGATTCGACGGGCCGACGTTCAATCGAAACGCGCCGTTCGACGACTATCAGCCGTTCGATTTTTCGACGGTGGCTGACGCCACGGTGACGCGTCGGGGGCGTTGGTCACGGCGATCGCGACCGCTGTTGCCGACGATCACGCGGACGGAGTTGGGGGCGCGGTTGGGCGTTGTGGTGGAGGTCAGTTTCGACGGCGGGGCGTCGTGGCATGCGCCGCAGGGGGCGATCTCGGTGTTGCGCGATCCGTCGGCGATCGTGTTCGAGGTAACCAATCCGACGCAAATCACGCCGCCGGGCGTGGATCCGGCGCAGCAGAACCTGTGGTACGCGATCATCGATCAGACGTTCCGCGTTCGCGTGACGGCGGTCGTGGCCGGCGACGAGCGACTGGCTGCGTTGCCGGCGGTGGATGAATCGTCGTCGCCGACGCTGGTGACGACGTCGCGGGTGATTGTGCGGCCGGAGGCGTTCAGGTTTACGACGCGCGACGGGACGACGAACGTGCTGGCGAGCGTCAACGCCGGCGCGACGGATATCGATCGCGACGATTCGGCGGCGTTGAAACAGTTCGCGTCCACGATCGCGCGGCGGGGGCAGGACCGGCGGGTGATCGCGTCGCCGGTCCTGCCATGGTTGGAGCAGACGATCGCGATTGGTGACGAGATCGAGCGCATTCGCGGGCGGGGGGTGTCGTTCTTGACACGCGAGGACGGGGCGACGGTCGGTCCGGTGGTGGTCGGCAAGACGTTTCGGTTCGAACGGGGGCGGTGGTCGACGTCGCTGTTGATGGAGCATTCGGACGAGGCGTCCATGACGGTGGGGAGCTTGTGATGCAACGGGTGCGGGTGCGGGTAGCGCGACTGCGACGGTACAGCGCTGACACGTCGTTCGACGTGGCGGGTGATCTGGGCGTGGATCCGATTGACTTCGTGCATCCGCTGACGCCGCGGCCGGTGGCGCTGTGGCCTGGGGCGAGCGGGCGGCGGGGACACGTCTGCGACGGGCACTTGACGCTGCGTCATCTGGACAGCGTGGACCCGGATGGGCATTTGGAGGCGGACCATCTTGGTTCGGAGCATTTGTGGCCTGCGTTGTCGGTGACGTTCGACACGCCGCCGTATGTGTTCGGACGATTTGCGCACGGTGTGGTGATGTCGGACGGGGCGGGCAATGTCTCGGCCGCGACGATCGCAGCGGTAACGATCAACAGCGGCCCGACCGCGCCCGAATGCGTGTCGCGGGCGGGTTATGACCCGGCGGCTGATCAGGTGACGTGGTCGTTTGTGGCGAGCCGGTTCGAGCCGGTGCCGGGCAAGTAGGGCAGATTGAAAGCGAGGTGAATGATGCCGCAGATATTTCCGAATGAAGCGTTTCCGCCGGATGTAACGGTTCAGGCGCTCGACGCGACGATTGATGTCGCAACGGGGTTGCCGTACGTCGCCAAGGGTGTTGGCCCGACGAGCACGCCGTCGTACGAGGTTCAATACAACCGGCGGCAGCAGCGGCAGAACGGCGTGCTGGCGGCGTTGCGGCAGGGGATGGTGGTGGACGAGGGGGCGTTGGCGATCGGGGTGTATCCGCTGACGTATACGCTGGGGAGTGCTGTGCAATCGTTTGCGGGCGCGACGGCGCAGGCGGTGCCGGACGACTCGGTGCGCAAGGTGTATCTGGACGGCGCGAACGCGTTGCAGATTCAGGCGGCGTTTCCGACCGACGCGACGACGTACGTTCCGCTGGCAACGGTGACGACCGCGGCGGGGTCGATGACGATCGTTGACGAACGGGCGGCTGTGCTGTTCGAGGTTCCGGCGGTGGGGACGGCGGCCAAGACGATTCCGTTCTCGCCGAGCATTCGGTTGACGGGCGTGCTGTCGGTGAAGGTGTGGGAGATTGAATGGGTCGCGCCGTTCGATTGGACGCTGCTCGACGCGACGGGTCGGGTGTCGACTGCGCCGACGGGATCGGGCCTGGTGGTGGATGTTCTGGTCGGCGGGGCGAGCATTTTTTCGAGCGACGCGGATCGGATCAACATTGCGGCAGGCGGTCAGCAGGACACGACGGCGACGGTGAACCACGCGGTGACGGCGGGCGACGTTGTGACGTTTTCGGTGTTGCAGGTCGGGTCGACCGTGGCTGGTGCTGACATGACCATCGTATTGAACGGGCGGGCGAGTGTGCAGGTATAGAGAGGAGTTGATGATGTTGCTTAGACCGTTGCTTCCGTTTCCGCTGAGTCCGTCGGTGCTTCGACACAAGGCAGGCCGATGGTATTTGGGGGCGTCGCACGTGATGGACTCGTCGAGCTATTTGACGGTTCAGGACCTATTGACTGCCCAGCCGTTTTACGTGCCTCGACGGCACACGTATGACCGGATCGCGATCAACGTGACGGGCGCCGAGGCCGGCAAGAGCGTGCGCGTGGGGATTTACGATCACGATTTGGCGAACGTCGTGCCGGGCAGCTTGCGTCTTGACGCGGGGGTGGTGTCGATCGGCACGTCGGGCAAGAAAGAGTTGGTGATCTCGCAGACGCTGTCGGCGGGTTGGTACTGGTTGGCGTGTCTGTCGGACGCGACGGGCGTCGGCCGGTTGGTGGCGTCGGGGGTGGTGGGTGGCGATCCGGGGTTGGGTTACGACGACGTGGACAACACGTCGTTTCATCGATTCGTGACGCGCAGTGTGACGTTCGGGGCGTTGCCCGATCCGTTCGGTACGGTGGGCGGCTATGCGACCGGCTCTGTGCCGCGTATCTGGTTGCGGGCGTGATGGAGGCGATGCGATGATCGCAAGTGAACGGGTGTTGAAGGGTTCGACGTCGAGGGTCACGTCGTTGTTCGTGAACGACTCGGGCGAGGGGATGGCGGGTTTGTCGCCGACGATTCGGGTGTACGACCGGGGCGCGAGTCAGTACTTGAAGAACGACGCGACGTGGGTGAGCGGGGCTCCGTCCGGCAGCGAGAACGTGATGATCGAAACCGACGGTGTGGATCTGCCGGGGGTTTATCACTTCGACTTCGCGCTGCGGGGCACGCTGACGAGCTATCATCTGCGCAGCGACGGTGGGTTGGCGACGGCGAATCGCTTTCAGGACGGTGAAATCGTGGCGGTGTCGTCGGATGAAACGGAATTGCACACGGCGTTTGCGATGGTGGCCAACGAGCGCGTGCACACCGTGTCGACGGGCGTGGACGTGATTCTTGACAACGACGGAACGACCACGTTGCGGACCATGACACCGACCGACAACGGTAATGATTCCATTCGTGTGGTGCCAAGCTGAGCGATGGGAGCGTAGATTGGTATGGTTGGTGAACTGCTGACGAAGTGGTTGGCGCACTACGATTCGATTCATCGCGGGTACACGCCGGCGGGCATTGCGAACGGTTTGACGGCGACCGGGGGGTATTCGTTTCCGCGCATTCGCGGCGGGTACAACCTGTATCGTGGGACGGGTGGTGCGGGGTCGATTGACTATTCGCGACCGGTGGGTGCGGCGGGTCGCGAGGCGACGACGGTATCGAACTTTTCGTGGCGACCGCACGCTGTGATGACCACGTATGCGTACGCCGTGAAAGGAATCGGCGGTGGTGGTGGTGAAGGCGCTGCGTCAGACCCGGCGCGCGTGGTTGCGTTCGACGCGGTGGGCGCGATCGTCGGACCTCGGCCGAACAGCTTGTCGGCGTTGTCGGTGGCGGCGGTGGCTGGTGGGCGATTCGAGTTGCGTTGGGTGTATCCGTCGGCGTTTGAAGAGGCCACTCCGTCGGTGTTCGAGGTTTATCACGACAATGGGACGGGCACGGTGGACTACAACACCGCGGTGGGAAGCGTTTCGTTTCGGCGAGGCAAGGTGCACTACGAGCACACCACCGGGGCGTTCGGGCATGACGTCCGGCGGGTTTTGGGTGTGCGGGCGGTGACGGCGGCGGGTGTGAACGACGGCAACATGTTGCTGGCGACGGCGCGGTCGGATGCTTCGTCGCCGCCGGTTCATCCGGAGGTTGCGCTGGCCCGACTGAGCGACACGTAGGAGCGAGAATCGATGGGAATACGGTCGTTGCAACAACTGCGAATCGATCAAGCTGCCACCATGGCGAGGCTTGATGCGGAACGTGCTGATGATGCGGATGTGGTTGGCGCTGAGAGTTTGCATCCGACCGTTACGATCGGCACGGTGACGGGGTTGGTGTTCTTTTCTCAGTATGGCAATCACCTGTTGGTTCAGCCTCAGGAGTTCAAAGCCACTACCGGCGCTCCGGTTGTCGTGCCCGCGCAGAAACCGCAAGTTCGCGCCTACCCGTCACCACCGCTCACGATCTTCGCTTACGGCGTGGGCGAGTTTGTGACGCTGGGAATTGCCCGCGGCGCTTTGCTCGCGTTCAAGATTCCATAGTCGTTCTTGTTGATTCAATTCACCGGCCCCTGCTATCTCAATGACGAACGATCGATGCCCAGATCGTTCGTCATTTCTTGCGCGACGTATCGAAGTCGCCGGGCGGGGCGCTGGGTGTTGCGTGACTTTGCGATGGTTGGTGTTTTCGGGAATTCGGTCAGTCGGGAGCCGGTGGGTGGTATTCTTGCGGCGTGTTGATGTTGCGCACGGCGCGTTGGGTCGAGTTGTCTGCGGGAATCGCTCGGTGTGGCACTGATTCGACGAAGCGTTGGAGTGATCGCTTGCCGCCGGCGATGGCGCGTTCGAGCGCCGGTAGGAGTGACGCATGGTAGAGCGCGCAGCAAGTTTCGAACCGGTCGTTGGCGTGATAAGCGACGACGGAAACGTTGGGCGCGATGCCGTCGACGAGACGTGTGAGAACGCGACGCGTGATGTGGGGGACGTCGCAACTGACCAGCAGGCACCACGTGTCGGGGTTGTGGGTCAGCAGGGCGTGCAATCCGCCGATGGGTCCTATGTCGGGATGAATGTCGGGGACGATCCGCATTCGGTTGAGTGATGGCGGCGCGTCGGCGGGGGTTCCGAGCAAGACACATTCACCGGTAACCAGTCTTGCAGTGTTGACGACGGTTTCGAGCATGGTGAGGCGACCCCATGGCAAGGCTGCCTTGGTCGTGCCCATGCGAACGCTCTTGCCACCGATGAGGATGCCCGCGACTATGGGTGGAGTTGGAGCGGTTGGGTGATCGTCATTTGGCAATGACGCGTGCACGGATGATGATCCTCGTTCTGCCTTGGTTCGATTCCGTTGAGGCCGCAGCGCTTTCGGATGAGGGGCAGCATACACGAGCTTGTCGTGTCGAGACAGTGTGGGAATCGAGCCGATGCTTCGTTGCTGCTCTCTGCTTGAAGGGCCGTCAAATGAATGGGCGGCAGGGGTGCCCCGTCCGGGGGTGTGACCGTTTCGGCGGATGGCCCCGTTCTTCACGGCAACCGAAGCGTGAAGGGCGGCCCGTTCACGCCGAAAACACGCAGTTCGCCGTCCTTTGCGTCAACGGACCGTTGTACGTCCAATCGGTGGGTGGCGCTGTGACGCGAAGAATGGGGCACCCACGCCCGCTGCGCGGCTGCCGAACCTGTCACGCGAGCGCCGCCGGGGGCGCGGTAAATGGGGGGGGGCAATGC
>CAYQFV010000100.1:0-15253 GCA_964416845.1 uncultured Phycisphaeraceae bacterium
AAGTAAAGCCAACCAGGACCCATCCCGATAGCAAACTCCCTAGCAACCAGTTCGGACTCGCCCTGAACAATCGCACATCGGCGTGTATCCAGTTCATGCGCCAACGCGACCAATTCACGATGTCTCGCTTCAAGCTCGGCGATTCGTCCATCGCATCCACCGCGATCGTGCGCCAACGCCGCCTCCTGTTCGCTCACCGCCGACAGTCGGCGTTCGCACTCCTGCTCCAATCGCGCGACCTCGGCTGCATGCTTCGCAGTCTCCGACTCCGCCGCCTTCGATTGCAGGCGCAGCGCGTCAAGTTCCAACTCAATCGCAGACACCTTTGCCTTGAGTCGGGTCACTTCCCGGCGGCGGGATTCAAGTTCCTCATCGCGCCCCGCGATCGCGTCGGGGGCATCGCGCGCAGCGCGTTCGGCGGTTGCGCGGTGTTCGTCCACCAACTTGCGGGCTGATTCGCGCAGCAGATGTTCGCGATCCCCAAGGTCAAGCTCTCTCGCGTCGAGATCCTGCTGGTGGCGGTCCAACTCCGCAGCACGCTCGATCAGTTGGCGCGCCAGCGCGTCCAAGTCCCCGCCCGGCCCCGTCGGCGCCCCCGGTTGTTCGTCCGGGGCATTCGAAGTGCCATGTGGTGGCACTCCAACTCCGCGCTCCGCTGGAAGAATCGGACCGATTCGGTCCACACCTGTCGCGGACGACGGGGCGCCGGCGAAGCGCATGAAGTCAGCCGAGGACCCATCTCCCGACGTGTCAACCAGTCGAATACGCCCGTCGGAAGCCTCGGCGAACATGTAACACGATTCTTGCGAATCAAATCGACCGCTCGGCATCCGCAGAGCCTTGACGGCCAACTCGTGAGCGCCGACCGAAAGACGATCGCCAGCCGACAGAAAACCTGTCTCGATGACACGTCCGTTGAGTCGAACACCGTTGGCGCTCTTAAGGTCAACGATCGCCACTCTGCCGCGCAGCACGTACACCAGGGCGTGCGCCCGCGACACCGCATGACCATCGAGAGTCACCTCACACGAATCACGTCGCCCGATCACGAACACGTCGGGAAGATCGTTCCATCTTGCCTGCTTGGTGCACGACTCCAGGTCGATAGACGCAGCCTGGCAGAATTGCGTCGCGGCGATCGAGCTGCCACTGCATGTGTCACCCGTCGATTTGATCTCGACGCGAAATTTCCACGCGTCAATCCGAATCACATCACCCGCGCTTAGCTCCGCGGTTCCGACGCGCTCCCCATTGAGCGTGGTCCCGGAACGGCTTTCCAAGTCACGAATCAGCAACCGGTCGCCGGTGTTGATGATTGCGCAATGGGCAGGAGCAATGGTCGGGTGCTTCAAACGAACACGCACGCCTTTGTGAGACCCGAAGAGTGTCACCGGACGCATCAGGTCGATGACCCTGCCGTCGCCTCGCTTGCGGACGACGGTGATCGAAGCGTTGATCGTCTTGGCGATCATCGATCCGGATTGGGTAGATCCGTCCTGTGCGTACAGCATAACGACCTCCACACAACGCAGCCGCTCGCAGCCGCGCAGCCAGCCCTATAGGACTGGACGAAGTCTCTCTTCTCTTCGATCAAACCGAATTGTGCGTTACAGAATGCGTCGCAAACGCGACGACCGGATGCAACCCCTACCGCCCCAGAGGTAATTGCGTCCCACCATACCGATCGTAGACATCGCAACGTCCGAAGTCCACAAAACCATACAAAACTTCAACCGCCGCAGTCTTCGCGCACACGCCCAATGGCCGGTCAACTCCGGCTACGGTGCAAACTGCGTTGGTCGAGATCTTCCACGCTTGCCAAACCTGCCCAAAATGCCGATCATCGTGAGTGGGTCAACCACGGAGCGCAGCCGACCGATGATCAAAAGCCACTCTCTCATCTTGGGGTTCACCGCCGCCGCGAGTTTGCTTGTCCACGTCGGATGTGGCCCCGAACTGCTCTACCTGCCGTCTCTCGCAGCCGGTCAGTTCGAAGCGGTGGCCAAGAGCGTTCCGATCGAAACCGCCATCAGCCGCGGAAAGCTCACCGAGGAAGATACTGCGAAGCTAAGACTCATCCTCGACGCGCGTGCTTTTGCCACTGGCCCGATGGGACTTTCCGCCGGAAGCAGCTTTACACGGTTTGTCGACACCGACCGTCTCTCGCGGGCCATCAATGTGTCCGCCTCCGACAAGGACAAGTTTCAGGCGGCGACGTGGACGTTTCCCATCGTCGGAACAGTGCCCTACCTGATGTTCTTCAACGAAGCGATGGCCGACCGCCAGGTCGAAGCCCTCGAATCCAAAGGCATGGATGTCCTGACCTACGACGTCGATGCGTACAGCACGTTGAGCTTCTTGCCCAACCCGGTGCGGTCATCCATGCTCAAGCGGGACGACATCACGATCGTCGAAATCGTTATTCACGAATCGCTTCACGACACCATCTTCAAATCGGGCGACACGACCTTCAACGAGAGTCTCGCAACGTTCGTCGGGCGGACTGGATCGGTCGACTATTTCCGCAGGGAGCATCCCGACGCTCCCGACATTGCCGAAGCGGCCGTTGCAAGTGCCCAGGACACCGATCGGTACAACGCGTTCATCTTCGATCTCTACTCCCAACTCGAACAGTTCTACGCGTCCGACATGACATCGCAGGAAAAAATCGCGGGTCGAGAACCGATCTTTCAAGCTGGGCGCGATCGTTTCATGGCGGAAGTGCTTCCACTGATGACCTCGCCGGAGCGATTTGACTGGGTGGCTGACCTACCCACCAACAACGCGTGGATGCTCGCCAATTATCGCTACAACCTGGACCTCGACGTTTTCCAACGAGTCCACGACCAAACCGGTGGCGACTGGCAGCGATCCCTCGATGTGTTTCGCCAAGCAGCTCGGGCGAGTGATCCGTGGTCGTTCATGAACGCGTGGCTGGCGAACGAATCGCAACAGCCGCCCCCCAGCCCGGTCGCAACCCGGTAACCCTCCGCACCGTCCAGCCGATCCAGCACACGAACCAGTCCTCCAGATCGTAGGGTACGTCTCGGACGCACCTGTTGTTCAATCCGCGGTCATTGTTGGCAGCACGCCACAATTGCGTCGAGGTTGTCCAGCCGGCATCGTCGGGAAGAATGGTGCGATGGGAGTTCCAAAGTCACGACCGGGATGTCGCGTTCGCTGCCAGCCCAAGTGCCGAAACTTCCCGGCGTGGGATAGCCGATCGACGCTCGAACCGGGTAGCCGTTGCGTCGCGCCAGGCGACGCGCCAGAACCCCGGCAGGACCATCGTAGTTGTTGCAAAAACGGTTCTTGTCGATCGAATGGATGGTGATGATCCGAGTTGGCGTCCACCGGTCGATCGCCTGCATCACCGCACGCGTCTCTGGTTCAGACGCAGGAGCCGAACCGGGATAGTTGCGTGATCGCCGATGGCCCGACTGCCAATCCTTCGTGGGAAAGTTGCGATTGATGTCAACGCCCGAAGCGTTTCGCCGCTTGCGAATCGCAAACCCGTCCGGATTCACGATCGGCACGACAACAGCCGCCGCGCGTGTTGCGCGCGACACGAGTCGTGCGATCAGCGCCCGGGCTAGATCGACACTCTTCGGTTCATCGCCGTGCATTCCGCCGAGAACCAGCGTTCCGCCACAGCCGTTCCCGAATACGTACGCCTCGATCGGGCGCGACTGGACCGAACTGCCCAGCGTCACGCTCGGGGCGATCTCGGGCTCGTTGTTGTTAAGAAGCTTTGATGACAACCGTACGCCGAAACAGCGTTACGCGGGATTGGTGTGTTGAGCTCGTCGCGGCGACGACAGGCCACGTGGGGCTCGCACCGGACGACCCGATCCCGCAGTTTTCCCGGCACGTGGCTTGGCAGAGTCCGCCGAGTCTTCCGTATAGAAGCTGCCCATCTTGCGGAATCGATCAAACCGCCGTTTGAGCAGCGTTTCGATTTTGGGGCGCTTCAACTCGCGAAGCGTGTCGGTGATGAACTTTTCGAGCGCCTGCGAAGTTTCCTCCGGCGCCCGATGCGCCCCGCCCACAGGCTCGGGAATGATCTCGTCGATCAAACCAAGTTTTTTGAGGTCGCGGGCTGTCAACCGCAGCGCTTCAGCCGCGCGGGCACGTTGCTCGCTCGTCTTCCAGAGGATAGCGGCGCACCCTTCGGCGGATATGACCGAATAGAACCCGTGCTCGAAAACAGCCACCCGGTCTCCCACACCAATGCCCAGCGCACCGCCGCTGCCGCCTTCACCAATCACGACGCAGACGATCGGCACGCGCAGTCGAGACATTTCAAGCATGTTCACCGCGATGGCGTGCGAAATCCCGCGCTCCTCCGAGCCAATGCCGGGATACGCACCTTGCGTATCGATCATCGCCACCACCGGAAGCTTGAACTTCTCGGCGAGCTTCATCTTCTGAAGCGACTTGCGATAGCCCTCCGGGTGGGCGCATCCGAAATTGCACGCCAGACGTTCCTTCGTATCACGCCCTTTGTTGTGGCCTACGATCATGACCTTGTGACCGCCGATGCGACCGAACCCGGTCACCATCGCCCGATCATCGCCGAAGGTCCGATCTCCGTGCAACTCGCAAAAATCCTGCACAATGTTCCGAATGTGATCGGTGATGAGAGGTCGCCTCGGATGCCGGGCAACTTGAACCGTCTCCCACGCCGTCAGGTGCGAATAAATCCGCTTCCGCTTGGCCGCCAATCGGGCTTCTTGCTGTTTGATTTCGCTGGAATGATCCTCAGCGGAGCCGTGCTGTTCTTGCTTTAATAAAGCGATGTCCTGCTCAATGCGGAGGAGGGGTTTTTCGAAGTCGAGATAGCCACCCGAAATCACGCTGCTATTCTCGGGCCTCATAGATGTCAGATCGCTCATGTTTGCGGTCTCAAGCTGTAAGAGTATCGCGTATCGTGGTCCGCGCCGTCGGCCACAACCGCTTATACCCTATCACACGATATGGGATGGGCAAGAAAATAGCGATAATACGGGGAAAATCATACATCTCTCAAACCGCCGGACATGGTCGTTGTTGTAGCCTGAACATTTGATAAGGCAAGATGTTACGGTTTGTGCCACGTGTTGACACTGTTCGTGCCCGCAGTCTGTCGGCCGGACGTACGACCCGACCGGCCGTCGTATCGTAGACTAGATGCGACGGAGGATCCACAGGGCCACGATCACGCGCGCGGTCCCATAAAAGAAACCGTGAATGGATTCCATGTGGCATTTGAAGGTCGTCGGGGGCGTTTGACGCTGTCAAGCTTGCGATAGCTTCAAGCGAAACGGGGATACATGCTAACCAACACCACATCGCTTCAGCGCGAGCTGCGCATGATCTGTACTGTGGCGTGTGCTGCGCTGATCGCAGCGGCTTACGTCAGCCACGTCATCGTTAGTGCCGACCAACAGCGGCGGGTGTACGCCGACCACATCGAAGCGGTGGCGACCGTGGCGGCGGCGGCGATGAGCGCCGAGCCAACGGAACGTCGTCCGTCCGAACTCCGAACGCGATTCTCCTTGTGGGCTCGATCAGCCACAGCCGACCCTGCGATCGTTGGGGCTGGGCTGCTGGGGCCGATGGGTGAGGTGTTGGAACTCGTGCCGGAGGACCTCGCGGATCGCGATCAGGTTGCGACTGCGTTGCGACGCGGGATGTCGTCCGGCGATGTAAGTTGGCCGTTGCGTGACCTGGAGTGGTCGGTTCACCGCGGCGTTGATGGCCTGCGGGTCGTTTTGTTTTATCGTTCGTTGGCGTCGCTCTCCCACCCGATTGCTGCGTCCCAACCGTACCTCATCATGTCGCTGTTGGGCATCGTCGTGATCGTTACTTGCCTTCAAATGTCGCTCAAGCGCCTGATCATCAACCCGCTTGAAACGTGTATCGAGATGACGGCGTCGTGTTTGAAGAGCGGTCGGGATCGTCTGGATCGACCGCGTGAAGTCGGGTTTGACCCGTTGATCCGCAACGTGTCTTTGCTGATCGACAGCGACAAGAGTTCGCGTGCCCGGCTGGGGCAACTCAAGCGGACGCTGGACGCTCGCGTGACGTACCAAACGCGGCAGATCGAGAGCATGCTCAAGCGGGCCGAGCGCGAAGCGTGGATCGACCCGCTCACCAAACTCGGCAATCGCAGATTGCTTGACGACCGCCTTGCGTCGTTGTTTGAAGAGCACAGCAAGGAGGGTGATGATTTGGCCGTCATCCTCTTTGATCTCGACAACTTCAAGTCGCTTAACGACACGTTGGGGCACGCAGCCGGCGACGTGGCGCTCAGCTTTATGGGAGAGTTGCTTCGCGGGACGCTTCGTGCGAGCGATGTTGGTCTGCGACTTGGAGGTGACGAGTTTGCGGTCCTTCTCCTGGGTGCGGGGGTTGACGAGGCGGCGGAGACCGCCGATCGCGTCATCAAGCTCTTCGCCCAACGCGTGTCGGTTCACAGGCCGACCGTCGACGTATCGCTTAGCGCCGGCGTCTCTTCGCTGAAATACCATCACCCTCCGGACAGCGCCGGTCTTATGAAGTCTGCCGACGCGGGACTGTATCAAGCCAAGCGGGCCGGCAAAGGCCGGGTGGGTATTGTCTCGAGAGCGGCTGCAGCGCTCGCGAGCGTGCCAGCCGCCTGACCCAACGAACGGTTCGTAAACCCAACTGCTCCTATCGGATCTACTCACGTATTGACATCGATCCGGCGACTCCAACGATCTGCGCGGATTCGCTTTCTTCACCTTGAGGTGCGCCCGCGGTGTGCGTGTGCCGGATTGTTGTCGCACCGGGTCTGATCGCGCATAGTATGCTGGCCGGATCGCTGGTGGACATGTCTCAGTTGCGAGGTGTTGGGTCTTGTCGCCGGGAAGGCTTCGAGGCGGAGACGCGGGTTGCGGCGGTGGATTTGAACCCGTGTGGCAAAACCATCCACGTGCTGGGCCTGTTTTGAGCACCGCGTCGGGCTGAGCTCGACTGCTGGGCTCGTTTTCCGGATTCGCATCCGGTGGCAGCGTCTTGGGTGCGATGGGGTTGGTCGACGCGGCTTGATAGTGGGGACGAGGCATGCGTTTTGTAGTGTTGATGGCAGTGGTGTCGATGCTTGGTCAGTCGGCGGATGTTCCGACGGCGAAGGATACGATGCTGCGGTACTGGCCACGGAGTGAGCGCGCTGCGCAGCGGCGGTTTGAGGCGACGTTGAACGCGGTTCCGTCGGCTGGCAGCTTACGGGCGTATCACGAGATGGTCGCGCGCGATCCGCACGTTGCGGGCAGTTCGCGGGATTATCGTGCGGCTGAGACTTTGGGGGCGGCGTTTGAGAAGTTGGGTCTTGAGGTTGAGCGGCAGGCGGTGTGGCCTTACCTGTGTCGTCCGGTCGATGCCAAGCTCGAGATCGTTGTTCCCGAGCACATCTCTTTGCCGTTGAGGGAGCAGGTCCTCGCCGAGGACGCTTATTCCGGGCACCCGGAGTTGGATTTCGGTTGGAACGCGTACAGCGGCAGCGGGGACGTGACGTCGGGCGTGGTGTACGCCAACTACGGCACGAAGGAGGATTTCGAGCGTCTTGCGGCGTTGAATGTTTCGGCGCGGGGCAAGATCGTGATCGTGCGCTACGGTCAGAATTTTCGGGGGTACAAGGTCAAGTATGCCGAGGCTGCCGGTGCGATCGGTTTGATTATCTACACCGATCCGGCGGACAGCGGTTTCGTTCGGGGCAAGATGTACCCCGAGGGCGGTTACGCGAACCCGACTTCGATTCAGCGTGGTTCGATTCTGACGCTCGACTATGCGGGCGATCCGTTGACACCGTTTGTGGCTGCCACGCGCGGTGCGCCGCGTGTCGATCCGGACGACGTTGCCCTGCCACGTATACCGGTTCAGCCGGTGGGTTGGGCGGCTGCGGAGCAGATTCTGTCTCGCATGGAGGGGCCGAGAGCGCCTCGAGATTGGCAAGGCGGGCTGTCGTTCACGTATCGCATAACGGGTCGTGATGGCGTGACGGTGCGTCTGATGGTCAAGCAGCGGCGTCAGATTGTGAAGACGTACAACGTGGTGGGCGAGCTTCGCGGGGCGGCGTTTCCCGATCAGAAGATCATCATCGGTTGCCATTACGACGCGTGGACGTTTGGCGCGGGTGATCCGCTTTCGGGCACGATGATTCTGTACGAATGCGCGAAGAGTTTTGCGGCGCTCGCGCGGCAGGGTCTTCGCCCTGCGAGGACTATTGTGTTTGCCAATTGGGCGGCTGAGGAACTCGGGCTGATCGGATCGGTGGAGTGGGTCGAAGCCCACCGTGACGAACTCTCGAAGCAAGCGGTTGCGTACATCAACCTTGACATGGCGACGATGGGGCCGAACTTTGCGTCGAGTGCGGCGGCGGTTCTCAAGACGGTGATCGCAGATGCGACGCGCAGCGTGCCGTCGGTGTCTGCGAAGACGAAGAAAGCGGCGACGGTGTTTGATGCGTGGGTGTCGCGTGAGGAGGACGAGGTGTTGCCCGGTCATCCGCGATTCGGGCATCTGGGGGGCGGTTCGGATCATGTCGGGTTTTATTGCCACTTGGCGATTCCGTCGGCGAGCCTTTCGGTCGGGGGATGTGAGGGCGTGTCTTATCATTCGGTTTACGACAATCTTGCGTGGTATCGCAAGGTGGTGGGTGATGATTACAAGCCCGCCGGCGCGCTGACGCGCATTGTCAATACGGTCGTGGCTCGGATGGCAAATGCGACGATTCTGCCGATTGATCCGGTTCGGTACGGTCCGGACGTTCGGGGATACTTGGCGTCGCTGTCACAAACGGCGATGGAACTTCGGGTGCCGGTGGATTTTGGATCGCTGGAGGCGGCAGCGCGGGAGTATGAGCGTCACGCCCGCAAGACGTATGGTCGGGTGCTGGCGGCGGTTGACCGCGGGGCGGTGTCGGCGGGGCAAGTTGCGTGCGTGAACGAGACGCTGATGGGGTTGGAGCGGCAGTGGTTGTGCGAGGAAGGGTTGCCGGGGCGACCGTGGTATCGACATCTTTACGCGGCGACCGACGAGACGTCGGGCTATGCGGCGTGGATGTTGCCGGCTGCGCGGTATGGTATTGAGCACGATGATTCGAAGGCGGTTGCCGCCGCTGTTCGGCAGTATCTCGCGGTGTTCCAACGATTGGAGCGATCCATGTCGACGCTTGACCGTTGCATCGGAACGGCCGGTGGCGGTGCTCTGGAGGCGCGTCCGGCTGGCGACTGACATGAATGTGTCACCATCTGGGGCGCGGTCGTTGTGGTTGCCGTTGCGGCGATTTCCGCTGGGATTTTGGTTACTGCTGAGCGCGGCCGTCGCGGTTCGGATGGCGCTGATCGTCGTGAGTCAGAACGTGGATCACGGGGATGTGATCCATCCGGCGGATTTTTCAGATTGCCAGAACTACAACGATTACGGCGTGTTGTTCGCCAACGGTTTGACGCCTCGCGATGAGATTCCGCCGCAGCGGGATCGATTGCTGCCGCTGATTCTTGGCGTTGTTTTTCACTTCACCGGGCGGTCCGTTGCTTCCAGTCAGATTGTCAACGCTCTGATCGCCACGTCGGGCATGTTTTGGTTGTTTCTGCTCGCACGGGAAGTCTTGCCGGTGCGCTTGTCGCTGGTTGTTTGCGCGGTGTGGGTGTTCGATCCGTCGTTCGTCGGTCAGTCGTGCCTTCCGTTGACCGAGAACATTGCGACGCCGCTGCTGATTTGCGCCGTCTGGTTGGCGGTGCGCGGTCGGCGGTGCGGCGATGTTGTCAGCTTGTGGGCGTCGGCGATCGTTCTGACGGGTTCGTTCTTTGCGCGGGCGTCGATGTGGGCGGTGACTCCTGCTGCGGTTGTGTGGATCGCAGCCTGGCCTGTTGGATGGAGGAGGCGCGCCGTCTTGTCGGTGGGTTTCCTCGCTATCATGGTTTCGGCATGGTGCTGTTCCAGTTACGTGTCGTATCGTCTGTTCGGGGTGTTCACGCCGAACACGCACAGCTACGCGCTGTGGGGTCATGCGGCGGCGAAGATCATGATTCAGGAAGGGTTGGTTGACAGCATGCCGGAGGCGAAGCGACTTCGCGAGCGACAGGCGAGGGCGGAGCTGCCGGCGGCGACGACGTTTGCTCAGTACGTGCGTTTCAAGCGCGACCGCGATCGGGCGTACGTGCTTTCCCATCCGTTGCTCGCGGTGCGCAATCATTTTCAGGCGTTGGTGGGTGCAGCTGTCATGCCGGAGCGATGGAGCGTTCCGGCGTTGTTGGGTGTTCATCGAGCCGGCGGCATTTGGCAACGTCCGGTGGGGTTGATGCAGAAGTTCTTGCTTGCGATTCGTCAGTGGGGTGTGCTGGTGTCGGTTTATACGGGTGTGAACGGTTTGTACACGTTGCTGCTTTGGTGTGGCGTGGCGATGTCGCTTCCGCTGCTGTGGAGTGGCGAGCAACGTTATGTGGTTTGGTTGCTGATGTTGGTGACGGTGGCGGTGGTGTTGAGCGGTGCGATCAACGTGGAGGCTGCTCCGCGGTATCGCCTGCCAGCGGTGCCGATGATGTCGATGCTGGCGATGATGGGATGGGTCCGATGGCGATCGAAGGGTTCGACGCGGGTCGACGACGGTTAAGATGTCGAACGATGTTTCGGCTGTGTGTCGTCGTGGCGGGCGGTCTGGTGATGGGCAGTGGGTGCGCGCCGTCCCATGGGCCCGCCGTGGTGGCGAACGGTGATCAGCGAGTCGGTACCGGCGGTGTTGGGACGATGCGGGTGGTGTTGTTGGGGACCGGGACGCCCAACGCCGACCCCGAGCGGTTCGGCCCGTCGGTGGCGATCGTGGTGAACGACACGGCGTACCTGGTGGATTGCGGTCCTGGGGTGGTTCGGCGGGCGTCGGCGGCGTATCAGCGGGGCATTGACGCGCTGGAGGTGTCGCGACTGTCGCACGTGTTCATCACGCATTTGCACACGGATCACACGCTCGGGCTTGCGGACCTTATGTTCACGCCTTGGGTGCTCGGGAGGGCGTCACCGCTGGAGGCGTTTGGCCCGGTGGGTCTGGCGAACATGACGGATCATCTGCGCCAAGCATATGCCGAAGACGTCGACATGCGCATCAACGGTCTGGAGCCGGCGAACGAGGAAGGGTACAAGGTCAACGTGCATGAGATCGCCGAGGGGGTGGTGTATCGCGACGCGAATGTCACGGTGACGGCATTTGCGGTGCAGCATGGGTCGTGGAAGCATGCGTTCGGGTACCGGTTCGATACCCCGGGTCGGTCGATTGTGGTGTCGGGCGATACGAGACCGAGTCCGTCGTTGATGTCGGCTGCCCGAGGTTGCGACGTGCTCGTCCATGAGGTGTATTCGCACGCGCAATTCGCTGGCAGGTCGCCCGAGTGGCAGCGTTATCATGCCAGCTTTCACACGTCGACGCGGGAGCTGGCTGCCATTGCGGAGCAAGTGCAGCCGCGATTGTTGATTCTATATCATCAGTTATTCTGGGGCGCGTCGGCTGAGGACCTGGTCCGAGAGATCGGGGAGGGCTATTCCGGTCGGGTTGTTTCCGGTAGCGACTTGGATGTTTATTGAATCGGATGCCCGTGGTGCAAGGTTGGGGTGGATTTGGTCGCCGGTTGGTTCGGCGTTTTCGGCACGCGGATTGCCGTGTAGCTTGTTCCGGATCGGCGTATGGGTTTGCTGCGTCGTGGTGGGAGTTTGCGACCGATGGTTGCGAGCCGTGGGTGTTGGTAGTCTAATGCGATCAGTCGTCCGGGCGTTGACGTCGCGAAGTGCGTTGACGCGGCGGCGAGGAGTCACTTGGCGTGCGGATCACCTCCGGCACGCCACAGGCATTTGGGTCGGGCATGCGAGGCGCGGTCGCGTTGCTTGTTCGGCGAAATGAGCGTGCTCGGATGGCTTTCGTTGGATATGGTCGCGTTGTCGCCGTCTTTTTCCACAAGGATCGGCCTTTGATGAGCATGCGTCTGCGCTGGTTTCGAGAGGTGTGTTTCACGATTGCGGTGGGGCTCGTTGCATGTTGCGCGTCGGATGCTGCGGCGCAAGACGGCGGAAAATCTTGCAAGAGCTGCCACGCTGGTGAGGCTGGCAAGTTCGGCCAGTCGGTTCACACGTCATTGCAATGCCAGGATTGCCACGGCGGGAACGAGTCATATCCCGATTCGGTATCGTCTGGGGCGTCGGGTGCGTTTGATCACGGGTCGTCGTTTCGGGGGCGTCCGACGCGGGCGAAAACTCCCGACCTTTGTGGCAATTGCCACGCCGACGTAGAGCGCATGAACCCGTATGGGATTCGTACGGATCAACTCGCCCGGTATTGGACGAGCGTTCACGGCAAGGTGCTGTCGGGGCGTCACGATGATCGGGTGGCTGTCTGCACCGACTGCCATGGTGTTCATGAGATTCTGCGAGAGTCTGATCCGAACAGCAGCACTCACCCGTTGAACGTGCCCGGAACGTGTGGCCATTGTCATGAAAACGCCAAGCTGATGGGTGATTTCGGCGTTCCGACCGAGGTGGTCGACGAGTATCGCCGGAGTGTTCACGGTCGATTGCTGTTGGAACGAGGTGACACCGGCGCGCCGACGTGTGCGACCTGCCACGGGAATCATTCGGCCATGCCCCCCGGTTTTGCCACGGTGGGCGCGGTGTGTGGGCAGTGTCACGAGCATGTCGCTGCCAATTTCGCCACGAGCATCCACGCGCGGCAGCCCGAGTTCAAAGGATGTGTCCAATGTCACGGCGGCGGTGAGGGGCGGCATTTCCATCTGATCGAACGCATCACCAAGCCCGCCGGCGTGATGATCCAACGATACGCGAACCTTCTGACCACCGACGATAAGCCAACGGCCGGAGAAATCGATGAGGCGATCAATCCGAATCCCAAGCGCATCATCGAGCATGCGTTGCCGACGTGCCTTGAGTGCCATGACGAGTTGGAGGAAGACGAGAGCCTCCCCAAGTTGTTCGGGTTGCTGGATGAGATTGCCGCGGCGGAGCGGCGGTATGTTGAAGTCGCTCATCGGTTGAACGAGGTTGGTCGGGGCGTGCTTCTGGTGGAGGATGAGCGTTTCAAGTTTGAGGGCGCCAAGACGCATCTTATCGAACTTGCTCCGCTTCAGCACACGCTCAACAACAAGTTGGTCGCCGAGAAGGTTGACGAGTTGAACGAGGTCTGTGATCAAGTGGACGCCGATCTCGATGGCCTGGAACTCGGATTGAAGCGTCGTCGGATGTCGCTTGTGTACATATGGGCGTTTTCCATCCTTTTTTCAGCGGCGATCTATGCCAAGTACAAGCAGCTCAAGGCGGCTTACGTTGTTCCTGTTCCTAAAGATTCGAAGTCATCATGAAGCCCGACAAAAACAATCATTCACCCGCGCGTCGCCGTTTTCTTGACTGGTTCATTGCGCTGTGCTCCCTGATCGCGACTGCGGCGATGGGGATTCCGGTGTTGGCGTACATTTGGCCTGCCGCCCGCGGCGGAGCGGCTGACAATGTTGAGGTCGAAGGTGCGGCGGCCATGTCGCCTGGTGACAGTCGTACGCTGCGAGTCGGCAGCGAAGCGGTCATCGTCATCAGAGGACGCTCGGGGTTTTCGGCGTTTTCCGCTGTGTGCACGCATCTCGGTTGTCTGGTGAAGTGGAAAAGGGGCGACAAGAAGTTCCACTGCCCCTGCCACGCCGCGGTCTTTGACGGCAAAGGTCAGGTGGTTTCCGGGCCTGCGCCCGCCCCGCTGCCGAAATACAACGTCAAGGAAATCGGCGACAAGGTGTTCGTTTCGAAGGCGTAGTGCGTGGGACGCGGACCGGACAGGTGTGGTCGGCGCGAATGTGATCCATGTGGGAGGGTGTCGGCAGATGGCGTTGCTCGAGCGAGCGAAACAATTCTTGGACGATCGGTTTGACACCGAAACCGCCGGCGCGTTCATCGACAAGCAGGTTCACAAACGCTTGCCACCGCAAACGGGTTGGCTGCACGTTCTCGGAAGCCTCTCGTTGTTGCTGTTTATCAGCCAGACCCTGACGGGGGTCTTGTTGCTGATGTACTACCGTCCGACGCCGGACGAGGCCCACGCGTCGATTCAATACATCACGGGAAAGGTCCATTTCGGGTGGTTGTATCGCCAGGTGCACGCCTGGGGCGCGACCCTGATGATCCTCTTCGTGTTGCTTCACATGACGCGCACGTATTTTTCGGGCGCGTACAAGAAGCCCCGAGAGCTGACATGGGTAACCGGCGTGTTCATTTTCATCGTCGTCATCATGTTCGGTTTTACCGGGTACTTGTTGCCGTGGAACCAGATCGCCTTTTGGGCGACGACGGTGGGTACGGAATCGGCCAACAAAGTGCCCATCATCGGCGGCTGGCTGGAGTATTTCCTTCGAGGCGGCGACGCTGTGGGCGGCGAGACGCTGTCGCGGTTTTTCGTCGTGCACGTCATTATTTTGCCGTGGATTCTCGCGCCATTAATCATCGTGCACCTGGTGCTGATGCGCCTCAACAACTTGGCAACGTTGGAACCGGTTGGTGAGGAGAAGCCGCTGCTCGCCGAACATGGCATTCCGTTCTTCCCGGTCCACGTCGTGAAGGAAGGCGTCGTGGTCGTGCTGTTGTTCGCGGTGTTGGTGACGCTGTCTGTGCTGCGACCGTGGGAGATCGGCGAGCCTGCCAACCCGTTGCTAACGCCGGAACACATCAAGCCGGAATGGTACTTCCTGCCCAGCTATCAACTGCTGAAATACTTCGAAGGTCCGTACGGGGCGATCGTCGGGATTTTCGCCTGCTCGGTTCCGTTCGTATTGCTGTTGTTTTGGCCTTTCATCGACCGCAACAAATACCGTCATCCGCGGAAGCGACCGCTGGCCCTCGGGTTTGGGCTGGTCGGGCTGGTGGCTGCGTTGTTCTTGGGATTTTTGGGTCACATTTCCGAAACCGAGCAGACCTTCTTCGGCAAGCGATATCACATTGACCTGCTCGGCTGGCCTCACGAGATTACTGACGATGGGTCGACCGCAGGTTTGGAACCCGCCGAGCCGTTCTCTGTCGAAGAAAGTCAATCGGGTTAATTATTGGGGCGTTTGACGGGCCAATGTTGTCGTCCAAGCGCCACGGTTCAGCCGATCATCTCGCGTTGATCCACGCGGTGCGTCGAACGGCGCTGATCTGGCTGGTCGAACGTCGGGTAGGGGCTGGTAGGGCTTCGCCCGTGCCTTGACCGCCGGTCGGAGTTCTTGTCCCTCCC
>CAYQFV010000101.1:0-14938 GCA_964416845.1 uncultured Phycisphaeraceae bacterium
GCGCATGAACCGCATGAGTTCTTTCACCGGAATCCGCCGGTCCCTGCTGCCGGCGATGCGGTAGCCTTTCAGTCGGCCGCCGTCGAACCACTTCGTTACCGTCCGCGGAGCAACCTGGCAGAGCTTCGCAACCTGCCCGGTCGTCAAAACGCGATCTTGTCGATTCATACTCGTCATTCTCGCCGTAGCCCGCCACGCTTCGTTCCACATCGTCTCGCGTTCACCAAGCGAGCAGAAGGCCCGCCCTACCCACGGATCATCGGTTGATTGGCACAGTCGTTTTGACACGCGTACGGCCCGGCGCACGGTTGTGTGTGGGTCGCGGGTCAGCCGTTGGTGCAAAACGTGATTATCGGGGGTAGGGGGTGCGAGCGGCGTCTCGGACCGTTCGTAAGCACTTACCAAAAAAAAAATGCGTTACGCTCGGATCAGAGTGCCATGGTGTGGCACTATCGCACGGTAAACCACGACCATCGAACGTGTGGGTAAACCGGCTTGGCTTTATCTGCAATGGCTGTACGCGGCCGCGAGGAGAAGCGTCGCGCCGGTGGACTACACCGCCGGTACCGGAGGTAAGCGTAAGAAGTTTACGGGCGTTTACGCCCGCATTGTGCGGTCGGGAATGGTCTCAAGGCCGCTGCAAGTCGGTGACGATGGTCACGCAAGAAGCCCGCGATGCGTCGGTGGGCGTGCGGAAAATCGTTGGCGGGCGCGATCAAAGCGACGGGGCGGCGTCGTGGGTTGGGTCCACAGCAACAAAGGGGTGATATGCGGATGGGGTTTTCAGCGATGGATGGGATGGTCGTGCGATGGTCGATTCAGCAGCGTTACCGATGCGAATGGGGGCGAGTGCCCGACGAAGCCGACCGAGGCGTCAAAGTGGTCATGCGTCACGCAACGATCTACTTCCGCGACGGCACGCTCGTGCGGATCGACTGCCGCCAAGACGGTCGTTACCCCAGTGAGATGGCGCGCGAACTCGCCGTTGTGTTCTCACTGTGCGGGTACCTTGCAGCGGTACGCGAGGACCTGCAAACGCCAGCGCGCCGCGATCGCCTGCACCGCACCGAATTGGTGATCGGCACGTAGATGTTAATCACCGCCGACTAGAGTGGAATTTCATCCAAGATGTCGAACAAACTCGGTTGAGTGGTCGCCACGAAGCCTGCAAGACCTACGAACAGTTGGACGATTGCGGTGACAATGAACATGCGAAACTCCTTAAACACCAGCGAGAGGTCGCCCCGGCTGTCTCAGAAGCGCTTCGGAGACGCAACCGGCGAGCCGGCGACCAACGCAAGTAGGTAACGATTTGCGCGCTGAACACGCGCGAAACATTCGTGACAGGAAAACAGAATTGCTAAAGGCCGCCGCCCCAACCCGTCGACATACCGATGACGTATCGTTGCGCGCGTCGGCGCGACCGGCGTTGAGTTGCATTGGGAGGTGGCAATCGGCAATCACAGCGACGTACTCCGTCGAACGGCGGTCACATGGACCAAGCCTCACGCGACCCGCGATATCAGTACTGCCAGGGATGGAATCACGGGTTCCAAGTACCGATAACGTTTTCAACGCTACTGCTGGTGGGATGAGTGGTCAACAAACATTTGCGTCTGGGGGCTGGCCAAGGACGAGTGCTGCGCACGCCGCCTGTTTCGCGAATGATCGCGTCGTAGAGGGCTGCGAAGGCAGGCGATAAAGCAGGCAAGATGGAAAAGGGTGTTTCCTCAGGAACACCAATTGTTCAAGTGACACGGTCCTCGGTTGGACTGACGAAGGGATCCTAGATTCGTGAAAGAAAACCAAGAAAATAATTCCCCGGCCGGGGTTGGTGGCTCGATTCGCATGAATCGACTGCGGGCCGGTATGACTCAGGTTCAGTTGGCCAAGGCGATTTCGCGCTCGGGTAAGTTCCTCAGCGAAGTGGAGACGGGCAAGGCGCGCCTGACGCCTTCCGATCTTGACAAGCTCGCCGACGCGCTGGGGATCTCCAAAGAGGCGATGTTCGCGCCGTCCGAGGATCGGCAGTACCGGTTACGCGGCGTCGGTCTCGAACCGCCGCGACGCATTCGAGAAGTTCAGCCGAGCGGGTGGTCGATCCAATCCTTCTCGCAGTTGGTTCATCATTTGGATCATTCGGGTTGGTTGCGCGGTGCGAACCTTTGGATGATTGGGACGGCTACCTTTCCCGAAGAGCGTGACGTGGCGCTGGTGGAGCAGTTGGCGTCGTTGGTCGGTGAGAAGGCTACTTCTTTGCGATATGTGTTTCCGGCTGAACGGTTGGGAGAGACGGGGCGTGATGCGCTGGCTGCAATTCAGGGAACGGTCGACGCGCTTCCCACGCCGCTCCTTCAAGCGCTTCGGTGGTCGAGGACGCTTCGCCAGGGCATCGAGTCGGGTGGGGATCAAGTGATCGGCTACGCGGTGGTCGATCCTCTTCCGACGCTGTGTACGGCCCACACGCTGCTCTGGGTCGAGACCGAGGATGTGTCTTGGGCTGACGTGATGCCGCTTCTGTATTGCCGCAGTGTGACGCGCACGTTTGAGAAGCCCAACGAGAGTACGGCGTTTTGGCATCATCTTCCGAGAAGCGACGGGTCCAAGTTGTTGCTGGAGATCGCGAACCAGTTGGGATCGTTGCAAGCGCATGGTCCCACGACTTGAGGAGACGTCGTCACTCGACGACGATCTCAAGCCGGCTGCAAGTATCGTTATAGATTGCGCAAGAATGCAGGGTTCAACAGAACGATCGCAGTGTCCACGATGTCGGGAGCGGTTGGAGGCGATCCTTCCCGGCCGAATCACGCTGCTGCGCTGTCGCGGTTGTGGCGTGGTGTTACCGTCGAGGCGGCGGCCATCCGACCAGCGCGGTGACCACGCGGGGGAGTTGATCGGCTGCGGGCGGTACCGCCTGATTCGGCCGATTCGGGCGTGGGGACAAGGCCGCGTGTACCTTGCCAAGCACTTGTTGCTCGACGAGCCGTGCGTCGTGAAGGTGCTGGCTGCTGGCGACCCGGGGTATTCAGCCGACGCCTGCAAAAGCTTCGCTGCTGAGGCGAAGGCTGGTTTTCGGATCAGGCATGCGAATGTGGCCCGCGTTCTCGACTGTGATCACGTTGACGGCGCGTGGTACTTTGCGATGGAACATGTGGACGGGGTCAACCTGGCCGACGTGGTACGTTTGTGCGGGCGGTTGACGTGGACTCAGGTCGCTGACATCGCGTTGCAGGCAGCAGACGGGCTGGCTGCGATTCATGAGGCTGGTCTCTGTCACCGCGATATCAAGCCAGCGAATCTGATCCTTTGCGCGGACGGTTCGGTCAAGATCACAGATTTAGGGTTAGCGCAGTTTCTTCATGGGGCGTCGTCGGATGCGGGTGTCGTTGGTTTTGGCGTCGGCACGCCGGCGTACATGTCCCCCGAGCAGCGTCATGCGGGAGCGACGGTTGATGAGCGTACGGACATTTATGCGCTCGGCGCGACGATGTACCACCTGCTGGTTGGGCATCGGCCGAACCGTGGTGGCGGCCCGCTGGGGTATCTGACTGGCGGAGGGCAGAACGACCCGTTGGAGTGGCCGGCGGATACGACGCCACCGATCCCGTTTTGGTTGCGGCAATTCGTCGAGCAATGCCAATCGGCAGATCAGGCTGATCGGTTCGACTCAGCGGTGGCGATGGCGGAGCATTTGCGGGAATGGACCGATCCGAGCACAGCGGCGACGCATGGGATTGACGGCCACGGTGTTGGCACGCCGCGCGGGCTGGTGGTTCTCCCGTTCGACAACCTTACGGGCGACGCGTCGACGGATTGGATGGGCGGGGCGTTTGCTGAAGAGGTTCACAATACGTTGCTGTGCGTCGACGGCGTGCAGATGGTGGATCGGCAGGAAGTCCTGGCGGTGATCGCGCGTCTTCGCTGTGACGATGATCTGTCCACCGAGTCGGTCACCGGAGTGACGAATGCTCAAATGCTGGACGCAGCCCGCCGCGCGGGGGCGGCGGTGGTGGTGAAGGGTGTGTATCAACTATGCGGCGGTCGCGTCATGGTGACGGCTTCGCGGATCGACCGCGAGCATCCGACGGGGCGGATGTTGGCACGGGTGACCGGAAAGGTCGACGACATATTGGACCTTCAGGTGACGATCGGCTTGGAGATTGCGATGGCGATGGGGCATCGTCCTCGTCGTGGCGACAGGAGTGGAACGGGTGTTTCCCGAGCGAGCGAGTCGGTCAAGCGAGTGTATGCGGCGGCGCGAACCGCTTACACGGCCGGCCGATACGCGTCGGCGATCGAAGCGTGCGAGAAAGGGCTTATCGCTGATGCCGAGTCGGTTGAGTTGGTCAGCCTGATGGGCGTGTGTCACGCGCGACAGGGGAATTATGAT
Organism: uncultured Phycisphaeraceae bacterium; assembly: GCA_964416845.1. Taxonomy (GTDB): domain Bacteria; phylum Planctomycetota; class Phycisphaerae; order UBA1845; family UBA1845; genus CAYQFV01. The sequence goes on from CAYQFV010000101.1 coordinate 4,391, forward strand.
CGCGCGATCACCTGTCACCGTCAGCTCGAACGGATGGCGCGCGAACGGGACGACCCGCATCGATTGGTTGAGGCGGTGGGCAACGTCGGCGTCATGTATTATTACAAGGGTGAATACCCGATTGCCTACGATCTGATGCACCGTGCCGGGACGATGGCTGCCGAGTTAAACCTTCTGCCGCTGCTTGCGAAGACCAGCAACAACATTGGATTCGTGCTAACCAAGATGGAGCGTCTGACAGAGGCTGATCAGGCATTTGAGGAATCCATTCGGGTCAAGCTGTCGCTGGGAGCCCAATCGTCGTTGGTCGCGCCGTACAACGGCCGGGGGGCGATCGCGCTCGCGGAGGGGCGGTACCGGGATGCATTGGGTGTGTACTTGAAGGCGCTGCAATGGGCGAAAGAACTCGATGACTGCGTGAATACGGGCATCTGTCTGACGAACGTCGGGCGATGCTATCTCCACATGCACGACTACGAACAGGCGGAACGGCGGTTGACCGAAGCATTGACATGCCTGTCGGGAACGGAGTTTTGGAACGCCCGCAGTGCTGCGCAGGAGCGATTGGCGGAACTGTACTTGTGTCGCGAGCGGCCGACCGAAGCATTGGCGTGCATCGATAAGCGAATCGAGTTGGCGAGGCGACACAAGAACCGGTTCATGGAAGCCGCGGGGTGGGAGCAGAAGTCTCGGGCTTACGAGCAGGCGGACGACCGGGATATGGCTATGGACTGCATGCGACGCTCGTTTCGCTTGCAGCAGTGCGTGGGGGTGTATGACCGTTTGTCAGACGATCGAGGCGGGATCACGGATTCGCCAGTTCGAGGGGTGACGGGCGTGATTCAAAGAATGTTGACGTAGAAGTGGACACCCAGAGGGAAAGTGACGTACTCGGGGGCGCTTGGTCGCGTTCGTACACTGCTCAAGAGCAGTGGCACACGTGCCCGACCTACTTGAGCGTTCCGTTCGGTTATGGCGTGCCGAGCGTGTTTGAATCGAATGGGGCGATGGTGATGTCGTTGGATGAGGTGCTGTCGCGACGGCGCGCGCCGGAATCGAGCATGAACGTCATGTTGGCGAGTGAAGAGGGGACCGCGTCGATTGCGTTCCACAGGTTGGCTGAGACGGCGATCGGCTCGAGTGGCGGATCTCGCTGACGAAGGGGGTCGTCGTTCCATTGAATGTAATCGACCATTAGGTTGGAGTCTTCGATGGGGATGAGCCCGTCGGCGACGCCGGAGAAGTCGTAGATCGCCAGTTCGCCGGCGGTGACCGACTGGATCCGAAAGTCGATGAGGGCATCGGCGACGCTGTTCTGCCGTTCGCCACCTAGTTGGATCACCAGTGACTCGTTGAGTTCGAGCGAGAGCGGCGGCAATGATCGGCTGACGCTGTCCTCGCTGGCGAACACCCAGCCGTCAAATCGTACGCGCAGCGGTCCGAGATTGAGCAGTTCGACGAAGACGACGTTGCCGTTGTGGGCGACTTCTGTCATGACGACATCGCTCACGCCGCTCGCGCCCACTACGCCGCCCGTTCCGCCACCACCGATGAAGCCGGGTGCTGGGGTACTCTGATTCAAGATGTTGGGGAGCAGGCCGATCAGTACGTTAAGCTGCGAAAACAGATTGCGCAATAACTCGTTGACGAACGTCAGGCGATATTCCGGGCGAGGGGGTTCGGTGAGCGTCACATCGGGGCCGTTCTGTCGGCGGGCGATGCCTGCCTGAACCATGAGCCCCGGTCTGCGTGCACCGCGCGATCGAACGTTTTCAGCCGGGCTGTTTCCAGGGTCGATCTGTTGCTGTTGCGCGATGGCTTGAGGTGGGACCAAGAGCAGAGTGAACAAGAGAACGGGGATGATCGCTACGCGGAGTCGCATGGTCATGGCCTCAAACGATTGTGTTGTCACCCGTTTATACGGGATCGGCAGCCAGCGGTTTCGATTTTCGTAGAATCGCGGCTGGTGGCAAACAAAAAATCTCGGGAATCAATGCCCGTCGCCGTTTTCAGGCTTCTTTGGGTCGTCGGCAAGTTGATCGGGCGGCGACGCTTCTTTGGAATCATCGGCATCTCGGGCGATTTTCGCCATCGCCACGACCGTGTCGCCCTCGTCAACTCGGATGAGACGGACGCCTTGGGTTGCGCGACCGATCGCGCGGATGTCGGAGAGGTCGGTCCGCACGATGATGCCGTTGGAGGTGATCAGCATGAGTTCGTCGTCGTCGTCGACCGCTCGGACGCCGACCACGCAGCCGTTTCGCTCGGTGGTGCGGATGTTGATGACGCCTTTGCCGCCGCGTTTGGTCAGGCGGTATTCCTCGATTTGGGTTCGCTTGCCGAAGCCGTTCTCGCACACGGTCAACACGGCAGCGCCCGGGCGGATGGCGACCATGTCGACGACTCGATCGTCTCGTTCGAGTGTCATGCCCTTGACGCCCCGAGCGGTTCGTCCCATTGCTCGGACATCGCCTTCGCGGAAGCGGACGGCCATCCCTGCTCGGGAGCACAACACGACCTCGCAACTGCCGTCGGTGATTTCGACGTTGATGAGGGAATCATCGGGGTCGAGGCTGATGGCGATGATGCCGTTGGCGCGTGGCCTGCTGAATGCGGCGAGGGGCGTTTTCTTGACCGTGCCCCTGGCGGTGCCAAACAACACGAAAGACTCTTCAAACGCTCGGACTGGTAGAATGGCCCGATGGGACTCGTTCGGGAGCATCTGAACGAGGTTGGCGAGGGACCGTCCGCGCGCGGTTCTCGCCATGGAGGGTAGGTCGTAGACGCGCTGCCAGTAGACCCGTCCGCGATCGGTGAAGGCGAGCAGATAGTCGTGGGTGTTGGCGACGAAGAGGTGCTCGATGAAGTCGCCCTCGCGGGTTTCCCCTCCGCGAACACCCCGTCCGCCTCGTCCCTGTTTGCGATAGACGTCGATTTCGGTTCGCTTGATGTATCCTTCGTGGGAGACGGTGACGACGACCTGCTCGTCGGGGATGAGCTCCTCGATTTTGAATTCACCGACCGCGTCGACGATGCGGGTTCGACGGTCGTCGCCGAACTTGTCGCGCAAGTCGATCACATCCCGATGGATGATGTCGAGGACCAATTGCTCGTCAGCGAGGATCGCTTCGTGCCCGGCGATTTCCTCGATCAATTTGTTGAATTCTCCTGCCAGTTTTTCGATTTCCAGGCCGGTTAGGCGCTGGAGCTGCATCGAGAGGATAGCGCCTGCCTGGACCGCTGACAGCCGATGCGTGTGATTGGTGTGTTTGTCCAAGAAGACGGCGGGTAAAAGTGCGCGGACGGCTGCGGACTCCGACAGGGCGAAATCGCGATCCATGAGACGCTGTTTCGCATGGCTGGGGGAATCGGACGATTTAATGAGCTCGATGACGGCATCGATGTCGCCGACGGCGAGGATGAGGGCTTCGAGCACGTGTGCTCGCTGCCTCGCGCGGCGGAGGAGGAAGGTCGTACGCCGCGTGATGACCTCCTTGCGATGTCGAATGTAGATTTCGATGGTGGCTTTGAGCGACAAGGTCCGCGGTCGCCCGTCGACGAGCGAGGTGTTGGCGATCGAGTAATTGGTTTGAAGCGGTGTGAAGCGGTAGATCTGGTTGATGACGACGTCTTCGTTGGCATCGCGTTTGAGGTCGATCTCGATGCGGACGGCGTGCTTGCGATCGGAGGCGTCGTTGACGGCGGCTACGTCATTGATCGTGCCCGCCTTGACCCCATTTGCGATGCGTTCGGTGATGGTACATCGCAGGACTTGGTAGGGAAGTTCGGTGATGACGATCGTGCGTTTCTTCGTTTTGCTCGTCTCGACGTGCAGCGCGCCTCGGAGCGTGATGCTGCCGCGACCGGTGCGGAACGCGTCCACGATTCCCTGGCGGCCGCAGATTTCGCCGGCGGTGGGGAAATCGGGTCCGGGGATGATTTGAAGCAGATCGGCGAGCGTGCAATCGGGGTGATCGATGACGTGGGCGATTGCGTTGCACACTTCGGTGAGGTTGTGCGGGGGAATGTTGGTCGCCATCCCGACCGCGATGCCGGACGCTCCGTTGACGAGCATGTTGGGGAACTTGGCCGGAAGCACGACCGGCTCGGTACGCGTGCCATCATAGTTTGGTTGAAAATCGACGGTGTCGAGATCGAGGTCACCGAGCAACTCGGTGGCGAGCGCGGCCAGTCGTGCTTCGGTGTATCGCATTGCGGCGGGGGGGTCGCCGTCGATCGAGCCGAAGTTTCCCTGGCCGTCGACGAGCGTGCATCGCAGGTTCCACGCCTGCGCCATCCGGACCAGCGTTGGATAGATGACCTGCTCGCCGTGTGGGTGGTAATTACCTGAGGTGTCACCGGCGATCTTGGCGCACTTTCGATGTTGCGATCGCGGGCCTAGATTGAGGTCGTTCATCGCGACGAGGATGCGCCGCTGTGATGGTTTAAGACCGTCTCTGCCGTCGGGCAGTGCTCGGGCCATGATCACGCTCATGGCGTAGGTGAGGTAGGAATCCTGCATCTCGTCGACGATGGAGAGCGGTTCGATTCTTTCGGTGGATTCAGACGTATCCGCCATGGTGCTCGGTCCTTTTGAAAACTCGTTCGTTCAGTCGGGTCGCGCCGAACCCATTGTAACCTGAATCGAGCGTGCGGAAAGGCGCCGGTGGGTGGACTATTCGACGGCTTGAAGGGTGACCGGTACGACGACGTGTTCGCCGAGTCGGTCGACGCTGACCTGCACGGTTTGGCCGATCTCGTAGGATTCGAGGGCGTTCAGGAGTGCGTCGAGGTTGGGTGTGGGCTTGTCGCCGATCTTGACGATGACATCGCCGAGAATGATCTTTCCGTCGCGGCGTTCGATGGTGGGCTTCAGTCCTGCGCGCTCGGCAGCGCTTCCCTTGGCCACGCCCACGATGAGCACGCCACCGAGGTTGAGCCTGCTGGCAGTCTGACTGTCCGCAACGTTGACGCCAAGCCCCGGGCGGATGACCTTGCCGTGGGAGATGAGTTGGGGAACGACGCGGCGGATGATGTCGACCGGAACGGCAAAGCCGATTCCTGCGCTGCTGCCGGATTCGCTGAGGATGGCGGTGTTCATGCCGATGAGCCTTCCGGCGCTGTCGAGCAGTGGGCCTCCGGAGTTGCCGGGGTTGATGGCTGCGTCTGTCTGGATCACGCCCTGAATGGTCCGTCCGGTGACCGATCGTATTTCTCGATTGAGGGCGCTGACGATTCCGGTGGTGAGGGTGAAGTCGAGTCCGAATGGGTTGCCGATGGCGAAGACTTTTTGTCCGACGCGCAGATCGCTCGACGTGCCGACTGCGATCGGGACGAGTTTGTCCGCCGGCGCGTCAATGTGAATCACGGCGATATCCTTGTCCGGCAGAACACCGACGAGGGAGGCTTCGTGGGTGGAAGTGTCGGGCAGTGTCACAACGCAGCGCTGGGCGTCGCGGATGACGTGGAAATTGGTGACGATGTTTCCGTCGTTGTCCCAGATGAATCCCGACCCCGTTCCGGTCTGAATGACGTCGCGATATCCGAACATCGTTCGCTGCATGGTCTTGATCATGGGGCTGACGTAGACGACGGAACCGGATCGCGTTTCGAACAGTTCGATGGTGGATTTTTCGTCTTCGGCGAGGTCTCCACGGGCGGTGACGGCGCGAGGCTGCGCGATGGTGCGCGAGGGCGTCGGCGCGCCGCCCAGTTGGTTCATGGCTGCCAGCGCCAAGAGCGAGACGCCGCCGACGGCCCATAGCACCGCAGCCGCGCTGGTGCGGGGACGTCTCGGGACTGGTGTGTGGGTGTTGGCTGCGTAGGAACGATTAGAATCGGCTCGATTAAGAGGATCTTGCGGAAGCATGTTGCTCGTCCCTGAAAGCTGAGGCTTGCACGTTGCGACGCGATCGGTAGATCGACCACTGTTCGCCCGAACGGGCCAACTCGTCAACAACACTCTCTGCCATTTTATTGTTGCGACGATTGCGGTCGCAGGTCAACCCGCGGGATGGTAACAATCCGGTATTATGACCGGCCCGGTGGATGCGGGGTTTGGGCGCGATTTGGATCGTGCGCGGGGGTGTCGCCGCCATCGCCGCTCCGTCGGCATGGTCGCGAATCCGTGCGCAAAGATGGCGAAAGCCGGGACACGATCGTCCTAAATTGTCAAGAACGTCGTTTTGGGGTCATTGCGGGGCCTGCGCGGTGTCGTGACGCACGTGCACGGTTCACGATTTTAGAGTAAGATGACGAGTTGTGAGAAACAAAGCATCTCAAAAAGACGCGCGGGCGAAGTCGGTGCAGATGGCCAAGCGGTTCACGCCGAGTGAGGCGAATCGTGCGCTGCCGCTCGTTCGGCGCATCGTCGACGATGTGGTGGCTGCGTTCGAGTCCGCTCGTTCGCTCGAGCTGCGACGCGCGAAGGCATTGGGTTCGAAAACTGGCTCGATCGTCGAGATTGATCGCGATCTGATGGCTGCCGCCCGCTTGCTGCAGCGTCTGGTGAGCGAACTCGAGTTGATCGGGTGTCAACTGAAGGATGCGGCCACGGGGTTGGTCGATTTTCCGGCGATGGACGGCGACCGGGAGGTCTTGCTGTGCTGGCGGCGGGGGGAAGGGGCGATCGAGTATTGGCACGACGTTGATGCCGGAGTTGCCGGGCGGCGTCCGCTGTCAGAGTTGCGATCGCCGTCGACCGATTGACGCTCGTCCATTTCAGTCACTTCCGTCTCGAGTGTCAGATCTCTCAAGAAGGGCCACGGCGATCTGGGTGGAATTCTTGCATCGTCCGAGGGCGGCACGCCGAAGGCACTGGACGGAGGCGTGCGTGTCATAGATCGGTGGCGGTGACGCGCACTGCTTCTTCGAGCGTGGTCAGTCCGTGGAGCACTTTCTTCATTGCGTCGCTTCGGAGTGTGATCGCGCCGTGGTCCACTGCGTAGCGATACATCACTTCGGTGGCTGCTTTTTCCATCACGAGCTCTGACAGGCCGGTATCGAACGGAACGTACTCGTAGAGGCCGACGCGGTCGAAATATCCGGAGCGGTTGCACCGTGAGCATCCGCTGCCGCGCCGGATTTGGACCTCGCCTCGTTCCTTCGGGATCTCCATGATTTTGCGTTCAGCGTCTGAGGCCGTGTAGAGCGTCTGGCAGTTGGAGCAGATGCGTCGCACGAGGCGTTGGGCCATCACTCCGACGATCGCACTCGAGACGAGGTACGGCTCGCAGCCCATGTCGAGCAATCGCGTGAGCGCCCCGACAGCGGAATTGGTGTGGAGCGTTGCGAAGACGAGGTGGCCTGTGAGGGACGCTTCGAGGGCGAGGTGTGCGGTTTCTTCGTCTCGGATTTCTCCAACCATGATGACGTCCGGGTCGTGTCGCACGATGCTGCGCAAAGCGGCCGCGAAGGTAACGCCATATTCAGAATCGACCTGGACCTGGTTCACGCCGGCAATGTGGTACTCGACGGGGTCTTCGATGGTGATGATGTGTTGATCGATGCTGTTGATCATGTGAAGGGCGGCGTACATGGTGGTGCTTTTTCCACTACCGGTCGGGCCTGTCACCAGGATGATACCGTGTGGGCGGCGGATGAGGCGTTCAAAGCTCTGTTTGATCTCGATGTCCATGCCGAGCTTGGTGAGGTCGATGTGCGAGCGATTCATGGCGAGCAAGCGCATGGTAACGCGTTCGCCATGGACGGTGGGAATGACGGCGACGCGAACGTCGATTTCCTGCTCGAAGCTGCTCTGCGTGAATCGGCCGTCCTGGGGTTTGCGTCGTTCGGTGATATCCAAATTCGTAAGAACTTTAATTCGCGAGATGATCGCGGGCGCTGCGTCTATGGGAAACGCGCGTGATTCGATCATGCGGCCGTCGATCCTGAGTCGGACTCGAACTCGGTCCTGTTCGGGTTCGATGTGGATATCGCTGGCTCGGCGGTCGACGGCTTCGTCGATGACGCTGTCAAGCTGTTCGATGACGTTGAGCCCGGTGGCGGAGACCTGAGTCACGGTCCGCGTGACGGGCGTCATCTCCGCCATGCGAGCGCCTTTGGCCCGGGCATCGCCGTACACTTCATCGTGGAAGTCGTTGATTTGATAGGCCGGGCTGACGACGATTTGGAGGGCGCGGTCGAAATGTTCTCGGAGGGCGGATTGGACGCTGGCGTCGACGGGGTCCGCCACCGCGACGACCAACTGCTGATTGACTTCGCCGAAGACGACACACCGTTTTCGCCGGGCGATGTTCTCGGGCAATGAGAGCGCCCAGGGGATCGACGGGCGTCTGCGGGTGAGGTCGAGGTAGCGCAGTCCGTGAAGTTCGGAAAACGCTTGGGCTGCGTCGGCGTCGCTGAGCATGTCGTTGGACAAGAGCAGTTCGACCGGCGGCAGGCCGGCGGCGGCGGCGGCGTGAACGAGCGTACTCAACTGAGCGCGAGTCATCACGCCGCGTTCGAGCATCTTGAGAAGGATTTTCGCTTCGGCGTCGATGGTTGCGAACATGGCGCGTTATCCGTGAGCGACGGCGACGATGAGCGCATCGTCGTCGGCCGCTCTGTCGCCTCGGTGGTGTTGATGGGCGTCGACGGTTCTTGCAACAAGATCGCCCGGCGTGCCGTGGTCCTCGTCGGCCAGGTTCAAGAGGAAGTCGTGCAATCGTTGAGCACCGAACGCGTCGCCGGCGTCGTTGGTGGTCTCGATTAGGCCGTCGGTGTGGCAGATGAGCCGGATGAGCGAAGGCGAATCGACCGTGGACGACTCGTAGCCGTAGTTGGGGTCGATTCCAAGAATGAGCGAGGGGTGGTCGAGCGTGACGAGCCGTTTCGGTCCGGTGATGAGAACCGGCGGCGGACCGCCGGCGTTGACATACGTAATTCGCCCTTGGTCGAGATCGATATCGATGAGGGTGCAGGTGACCAGTTGCCGCGCTTGGCGTGCGACGAGCGATCGATTGATGGCGGACATGAGTTCGCCGGGGTCGATGGCGGCGTTGGTGTCGACGTATGCAGCGCGGACCGCGGTGCGGATTCCGCTTGCGTGGGCGAGACCGACCATTCCGTGTCCGCCGGCGTCCGTGACGAGCAGGACGCATCGCTTGTCGTCGAGCCGGACGACATCGCAGAAGTCGCCACAGCGGCCCGCCCCGGGGAGCAGCTTGACGACGATGTCGAACGCGTCGTTGGACTGAACGTCGGTGGTCATCATCTGTTGTGCCCGCCGCAGGGTGGTCAACCATGTGGGTGCCATGTCTTTGACACCTTCGGCCAATCGTTTCGAAGCGTAGGCCATCGACATGCCGATGTGTGCGCCGGCGGCGGTCATGCTGTCCAACGCTTCGGCGGAGAACGGATCGGTGGATGCGGGGCGGTCGATGTAGACCACGCCGATCGTGCGGCCCTCGTGCAGGAGCGGGGCGACGAGGGCGGTCGATGCGTATCCCGATTTGACGTCGAAGTGCTCCGCGTCCTGTGGGTACCGGCCGGCGACCGACTGGAGCAGGCAGGTAAACACGAACGACTGGCTGACCGGTTTGAGCGCTGCACCGGCGGTGCGGGTGAGGCCTCGGTGGGCGACCGGTCGCAGGTCCTTCTTGCTGTCTCCGCGCAGTGCGACGAAACCGCGCTCCGCTCGTAGCATGATGAGCAATCGGCCGAGCGCGGATGCGGCGACGTCTTCCGCCCGGGCGGGATGCGGCAGGTCGGCAGCGAGAAGCGAAAGGTCGGCGATGCGCTTGAGGGAGAGCGTGACGGGTTGTTTCGCCTTCGTCCAATCGCACCCGGCGGGGTCTGTTCGATCGGGGGTTAGGACGGCCATGTCCAGCGGATCTTGATTGAACGTGTCGTCGATGAACTCGAAGACCCGGTTCCCGATTCGGATCATGTCGCCATGGGTCAGCAGTGTTTCGGTGATCTGCTCGCCGTTGACGAACGTCTTGTTGCGACTTCCGAGGTCGCGAACGCGATAGCGGCCGTCGGGATCGCGATCGAAGCGGGCGTGCTCGCGAGATGCAAGGTCGTCGACAATGCATATCTGACAGGATTCCACCCGGCCGATGATGAATTTCTCAACGCCAAGTGTCTGATGCAAGATGTGGCCGCGGTCGTCGAAGTGTCTGAGGATTGCCATAGCGAATCCATCCTACCGGAGATGTAACCGCGAGCAAGTCGCGTCGAGCGGCCTTTCGGCGTATGCGTGACAGTTCCGGCGGTGTGGAATCAGATGTCGGTGCCCCATTCTTCGCGTCACCGCGCGACGTACCGCTTGGAACCATAAGCGTCCCGTGACGCGAAGGGTGGGGACTGCATGTTTTCGCGGGAACTTTCCGTAAGCGTCTCAACGATCATCGAGTCCCCCACCTCCAAAAGAAGGAGGTGGGCCACCCGTCCGTCAAGGTCGAGATCGAAGCGGTGGGCGCTTGCGGGTCAGCAGGGTGCCGAAGAGAAGCAGCGCGAGGGTGGACGGCTCCGGAACGAGGAAAACCATTCCGAGGTTTGAGGTGTATACCCTCGATGACGTGATGCCCGCGGGAGCGCTGCCGC
>CAYQFV010000102.1:0-14840 GCA_964416845.1 uncultured Phycisphaeraceae bacterium
GTTCCGCCGGCGCCGAATTCGCTAGCGTTGTCAATCATCGCGTAACATTAAGAGTACAGCGCAAAGTTCCATGTAGCGCAGGTATCTTGCCTGCGCGGCCTGCGATTGCGATGCAGGCAAGATGCCTGCGCTACGAATTCACGGCAACTTTGCGCTGTACTGTCGTCAAGAGCACCAAGAAAAGGCAGGGGTTCTCAGTTCGAGTTTCGCACTCTTTCGAGTGTGATGCGGATGGTCGCTGGGTGAATAGAAGAGGCCTCCCTGACCGATGCGTTGAGTGGATGACGAGCAACGCGTCGAGCAGGGAGGCTCGTGATGAATCTTGTATCGTCGTTTGTGGAGGTTGTTCAATACGCTTCTTGTGTGATGACGGTTCCGACCTTCGCCAACTTCGTCACCGTCCTGACCGGATGGGTCTTCGCCCGGCGGCGTACCATCACCGGAATGATCCTGGCGGCCGATGCCGTCGGCACCAAGCATCACTCGGCCTTTCATCGCCTGTTCGCCAAGGCGGAATGGGTGCTGGACGATCTGGGACTGGCTGTCTTCGGACTGATCGGCCCTTGGCTGCCGGACCGCACGGTGATGTTGGCGCTGGACGACACGCTGGCTCGCAAACGCGGACGGAAGGTCTACGGCGTGGGCATGCATCACGATCCGTTGATCAGCACCCGCAAGGTGGCTCGTGTGAACTGGGGGCACAGTTGGGTCGTGCTCGGCGTGCTGGTCCGCCTTCCGTTCTGTCGGGATGCCTGGTTCTGTCTGCCGATTCTCTTTCGTCTTTACGTCAACAAGCAGACCGTGGCCAAGAAAGGCGGATGGTATCGCACGCGCCCCGAGCTGGCGGTCGACATGCTCTATATGCTGTGTAGAGCCCATCGAGACAGGCGTTTTCATGTGGTGGCTGATTTGACCTAGTGCCGTATCCAGAAAGGTCGCACGTATTCGTCATCGCCCGCTCTCTTCAGGCCCCCGCCTTCGTCGCCTTCAGGGTCGCGGCTTCGGAAGAAGCGTCTCGTGGGTTGATGGGTCGAGCAAAGGTCCGTCAACCTTTGTAGAAACGACACTCGTTCAGCTTACTATTGGTCAATGTTTTGCTCGTGATCTTGCCCGTGGCTGCTGATTCGGAGTGCGCGTAGCCTGGTCTGACGCGAAAAATCTGTTTGCGATGGTGTCTCCGGGAGTCTATGCTTGTAGCGTGGAGATGGTTTGACATGAGCGGCGATGGGACGGTGACAGTGCGAAGCACTTGGCCGCGTCGCCTTCGGGGCAAGCTGACGGTGCTCTACCTGGTGTCCCCGACGCTGGCGATCGGCTTGGTCGCATCCTTCGCGGTCCTTTCCTATCGACAGTCACAACGCCGAGCATTGTTGGGGGAGGCGCGGACGATTCTTGCACTTCTTGTCCAGCACAATCCTGCCGCGCTTGATTCTCATGGCGATCGTGAGGCACAAATTAGTGAGTGGGCGGCGCGTATCGCGGCGCTGCCTCGATGGCATCCGCGCATCGTCTATGCGTCGTTCCGCACGGCCGAGGGTGCTGACCTGTCGAACGGCCGGCTGGGCGTACCACCAGACGTGACCGTCGAGCCCGGAAACGGCGCGGTTAGCCCGGGGTTGCTGGCGTTGTACGGAGCTGATCCGGTCGCGCACGCGTCCGCTCCGATTGGGGGTGTGGATGACGCATTCGTGCAGATCGGTCTTTCGATCGGGCCGGAGTGGGCGAGTTTGGCGCAAGTTCACCACGTCATCGCTATTCTCGCGGTTACCTTACTGTTGAACATCTGGATGATTCGCGCCGGGCTTGGGCGTTTGATTACGCCTCTGGAGGACCTAGCTGACACAAGCCGGGCCCTTGCTGAGGGCGAGGACGTGCAACCCGTTCCCGTGTCCGGCCCGAAGGAGGTTGCCCAACTCAGTACTGCATTCAACAGCATGCTTTCGCGTCAGGATGAGGATCGCCGTCGGATCCAAGCTACGCTTGCCGATCTTGCTGACGAACGAACGAAACTTTCCAAAGCCAATCGGTCTCTGGAGGAGTTGGCGCGATCGTTGCGTGAGGAGCATACGACGGCGGCGTTTGAACACCAGCGGTTTTTGGCCATGGTGGATTGCCTGCACGAAGGATTGATCTATCTCGGCGCGGATGGTCGAGTCGAGTATGCCAACCCGGAGGCTGCGAGACTTCTGGACTTGGAGCCGTCCAAGTTGTCCGCTTTGCGGGTGCTGAGCGAACTCGTTACGCGAGACGGGCATGAGCCTCAAGCGATTCTGAAGGTGCTTGTCGGCGACGCAAAATGGCGGGCCGTGCAGGAGCGATACGAACTCGATCTGGCGAACGTCGCGATTCGGGACGACGACGACACGCAGCGCGGTCGGATGATCCTGCTGCGCGATCGAAGCAGGGAGCGGCGGCTGCAGAGACGGATGGCGGAGCAGGACAAGATTGCCACGGCCGGCATGCTGGCGGCCGGAATTGCTCACGAGATTAACAATCCGCTTGACGGTGTGCAGAATTGCCTGCGTCGCATCGTCAAGGATCCGACCAATACGGATCAGATCGAGCGATATGCCGGCCTGATGACGGCGTCCCTGAGTCACATCGAGACCGTCGTGAGGCAGTTGCTCAATTTGTCACACACCCGTGACCGAACCGTGCGCCAAATCGACATCAACGAGGTGATCACCGGTGCGATCGAGCTAGCCCAGGCGGGGCAAGAGGGGAATCACGTGGGCATTGACCGGCGGCTTTGCGAGGGCTCGCCCGTGGTCCTGGCCGACCGGCAGAACATGACTCAAGTCTTCCTCAACCTGATACTCAACGCCGTTGACGCGATGCCCGATGGCGGTACGCTCACTGTCGCCACGAAGATGGAGAGCACAGGGACTGACGCCCAAGGTGACGGCAACATTCTGATCGAGATCAGCGACACGGGTTGCGGTATTCCGTCGGACGTGCTGCCGCGCGTTTTTGAACCCTTCTTTACGACGAAGGGCCACGAGCGTGGGACGGGGCTTGGACTTTCAGTGTCTCGCAATCTGGTCATCGAGCACGGGGGCGAGATCGACGTCGAGAGCACCCCGGGGGTCGGGACCCGGTTCCGGATTGTGCTGCCTCGTTTCACTTCAGACCGCCCATCTCTCGAGCGGCGACAGAAGGAGCGCAGCGGATGAGTGTGCGCGTGGTGGTTGTCGATGACGAAGAGATCAAGCGTGTCTCGCTGGTGGATGACTTGCGCGATGCTGATTTCGACGTTGTCGGTTTCGCTGCCGGGGAGCCCGCTCTGGAGCATCTTAAAAAACATTTTGCCGATGTCGTCGTGACAGACCTCAAGATGCCGGGGATGAGCGGGCTGGGAGTGTTGAGGAATCTTCAATCTGCCAGTCCCGAGACGGATGTCATCATCATGACAGCCTTCGGCACGGTGGAGAGCGCCGTTGAGGCCATGCGCCACGGTGCCCACGACTACGTTTCCAAGCCGTTTTCGAGCGACGAGCTAATCGTGTTGCTCAATCGTCTCGCGCAACATCGCCGTCTCCAACGTGACAATGCTGCGATGAAGGCGGCAGCGCGGGACACGGAAGCGACGTTGGACCATCTCGTGGCGGTTTCACCGGAGATGGTCAAACTGATCGCCGCGGTGGAGCGAATTGCCCAAAGCGACGCCCATGTTCTCTTGACCGGCGAAACCGGCGCGGGCAAGGACGTCATCGCGAGCGCGCTGCACCGAATGTCGCTTCGCGCCGATCGGCCCTTCGTGAAGATTACTTGTGTTACTTATTCCAAGCAGCTTTTGGAGAGTGAGTTGTTCGGTCATCAGCGCGGCGCTTTCACCGGGGCGGACAAAGCGCAACCCGGCAGGTTCGAGCTGGGTCACGAGGGCACGGTTTATCTTGACGATGTCGATGACATTCCGTTGGATTCGCAAAGCCGATTGCTGCGCGTGATCGAGGAGCGCGTTGTGGAGCGGGTGGGTGGAACGCGGGTCATCCCTGTCGATGTTCGTGTGGTGGCCTCCACCAAGGCCGATCTGACCGAACTCGTTGAGGAAGGTCGGTTTCGTTCGGACTTGTACTATCGCCTAAACGTGGTCCAATTGCGCGTGCCGCCCCTGCGTGATCGCCCGGAGGACATCGAGCCACTCATTCGTCACTTTTGTGGGAGAGGGGCGCTTGCGTGCTCCTGCGAGATTAGCGAGGATGCGGCGTTGGTGCTCCGACGTTACCGCTGGCCTGGCAACGTGCGTGAACTCCGGAATCTCGTCGATCGTTGGAAACTGCTCAAGCGTACTGACATCATCACGCCAGCCGACCTGCCACCGGAACTGCTTTCCTCCGGCGTATTCGCCGATCGGCCTTGCGTTGGGCGCTCCCAAACCTTCGAGGAAGCTGTGGGGGCCGTCGAACACCGGCTGCTCGTCGATGCGCTCAGTCAGGCGGGCGGGAACAAGGCCAAGGCTGCCGAGATTCTGAGAATGAAGCCATCCACATTTCGAAACAAGCTGGCCAAGCACGGCCTCAACGGTGACCCGCCGAGCGCCAAATCTGGCGCGTAATCGCCAAATCTGGCGCACTCGTGGCAGTTAGTTCACGTCCTTATATAGGCGTTTGGTTGCGGGGCGTGTTGTCACGAGTGTTCCGGCCAAGGCCTGCTCGAATAGCGCTGGGCACGCGGTATGCAGTTCTCGGCGTGGCCCAATTCGAGAAAAACTTCGCCAGCGAGGCACGGGCTGTTGCTGGTGGAATCATGGTCCACTGCTTGCGACCAGTGAGGCTTGGTTCGTTCTCGCGAGACTCCAGAGATGTTGATGAGTGGCGATGACAGGCGTGCACAACAGACAGCGTTGAGTGAGACGAGGCAGCGAGTGTACGCGTTTCTCAGCGGCGTGTTTTCTCATCCGCCGTCGCGGGAGAGTCTGGCAGTGCTGCGGGACAAAGCGTTTGTCCGTTTGTCGCCGGACTTTTTCAGCGTGCACACGGCCGCGTCACTTCGGCAATACGCCGATGCAGCGGAGCGCACGCCTGAGTTGGAACGGCAGGCTTGCCAGGAGTTTACGAGTTTGTTCAAGGTTCCCGGCGGGCAGTACATCACGCCGTACGAGTCGGTGTTTCGCGACACGCGCGACGTGGCTGGCAAGTGCGTCGAAGGACTTCTGATGGGAAAGTCGGCCGTCGACGTGCAGAAGTGGTACAAACTTGCAGCGTTCGATATCCCCGATGTTGACGAAGATCTTCCCGACCACATATTCGTGGAGTTTGGTTACCTTGCTCATCTTTGCGGCAAAGAGCGGGAACCAGCTCGCGCGGGCAGTGATTCGGAGTTGACTCAAGTGTGGGAGCTGGAGCGCGGTTTTCTTGGGGCGCACGTCGTGCCCTGGATCAGCGCGCTGCGTCGAAAACTCTACGGCAAATCTCAGCACACGTATTTTAGGGCGATTGCAGATTTGGCGGTGGAGTTCACCGAGAGGGACTTTGCAGCGTTGGAAGCGTTGCTCGGCTTGTCGAGAGGCGATTCGACGTGACAGGTGGAATCACGTTTGAAGTGGTCTTCCGGCAGACACACGTTCGGTCGCCGTTCTGATCGGCAGAGGCCGTTGTCAAACATTTTCTTAGCGTTGGCTTGGCCCTTGGACCATTCCGCTAAGACACGCCGGTCTGAACTTAACATGCTTCATCACTGGTTCGACCCGTGCGAAATCGAGGTAACCGTAATCGAGATATTCCCTAAAAAGACGTGGTATCGAACTTGCTAGCGTTATCCGCAATATACGCGTGGCGGCACCGCAACTCAGCGGCGAGCAGCCGCGCGCTGGCGTGACAAAAAGGAGTGTGGTCGATGGTTTCCGGCGATGTCGAGGTTTTCGTTCGTTCGCCGATCTTCGCGGAGATCCCGCATTCCACCGTGTCGGATCTTTGTTCGCGCGGGCGGACCGTCACGTTCGACGCGAAACATGTCCTTTTCAAGAGAGGCCAGGACGCCGAAGAGTTGATGATTCTTCAAGACGGCGTGGTCGAACTTCTGTTTCCCATCATGATCCTTGGCGTGACTCGTGAGGTCACGATGGAGACCAAGCAACCCGGGGCGGTCGTCGCTTGGTCATCGTTGGTAAGCCCCTATCACTTCACACTCAGTGCACGATGTGCCAGCGATTGTCGGCTGGTCAGCTTTGCCCGCGGCACGCTGTATTCGTTCTTCGAAACAGACCCCGAAACGGGATATCGATTCGTACGGAACTTGGCCGGCGTGATTGGCCGGCGGCTTCAAGCGATGCAAACGCTCTGGATGCATGACTTGCAGGCCAGTGCGACGAGGCGATTGGAATAGCGTTCGCCAGTGATGGGCGCGCCTGTTCGCTGAATGACGGGCAAGGCCAGGGCTTGGTTTGGCGGCCCGGTGTGTGATGGCGTCAATTCTGCGGTTGTGACGGTGCTGAATTCCCTTGGAGGGTCCCATGAGGAATCGACAGTGGCTGGCAGTGCGACGACGGCTCGCTAGACAGTCGTGCCGTGGAGAGGGGCGGGGTCGTTTGGGGTGCGTCGTCTTGGCGGCAATGCTCGGTATTGGCGGTTGGGCTCCAACTTTCGGCCAATCTTCACAGGGCACATCGACGACATCGGATGCGTTGCCCAAGATCAACCCGGACGGCTGGACGTCGGCGTCGGTGTGTGGCGAGTGTCATCAGTCGATCTACGCGGTTTGGCAGGAGTCGCTCCACGCCAAGGCGTGGTCCGATCCTATCTTTCAGGCGGCCTATCAACGCAGCACCGACGCATACGGGCAAGAACAGTCGCGAGTATGCCTTTCTTGTCACACGCCGACTGTTCGCCACGGAGGGGACTTCGACGTTGAAGACAGCGTAACGGCCGAGGGTGTGACCTGCGATTTTTGCCATAGCCTTTCGGCGGTGGACTTGAGCGACACGGTTGATCCGGTTCGTCTCTCTCTGGGAAAGACCAAGTACGGCCCTTTACGTCATGCCCAGTCGCCCGCTCACAAAACCGTAGACACGAAGCTTCACACGCGCTCGGAGTTGTGTGCCACCTGCCACGAATACCAAAATGCCAATGGCGTGACGGTCTTGGGTACGTACAGCGAGTGGAAGCAGAGTTCGTACGCAAAGAAGGGCAAGCAATGTCAAGACTGTCACATGCCACTCGTACCGGGGCGTGTGGTGGCGTTGAACGTTAAGAAAGAGACCAACAAGTCGGTCAACCTCCATGACATCTCCGGCTCACACGATATGGACCGGGTTCGCAAAGCCGTCACGCTTGAGTTGGTGGGCTATGAATGGTTGGGCAATCGCGCCTGGGTTTACGTGAAGGTGGCCAACGAGGGGAGCGGCCACTGCTTTCCGACTGGTTTGCCCAATCACCGGGCGGTTCTGGAAGTCACGATCCACGATGGCCCCAATTTGGTGGGCAGGCGTGAGATTCCGTTCGTGGTGGTCATGTTGGACAAAGATCGACGCCCCTTGAAACGCGAGCATGAGATCATGGTGAATGCCGTTTCGATTCGTAGCGACAGTCGGCTGCGACCTAACGAGGCACGCACGATCGACATTTCGTTCCGGGACATCAAGGCGAAGAGACTCATTCTGCGGGCAGAGCTTTACTACGAGTACTCTACCGAGGTTTTGGTCGAGGAGGGCGGCGAGCGGCGAATCGAGCCGGTGGAGATGAAGTTCCTGGTAGCGTCTCGTCGGAACACGATGAAGCCGCTCGGCGGCTAAGCGGAAGGCCTGGAAATGAAGGATTGGCTAAACCTGGACCGCCGTGAGTTTCTGGCTGCCCTGGGCGCTACGTACGGCACGGCGGCATGCGTACTCGCCGCCCCACGTTCGTGGTTTCTCGAGTACTCATCGGCGGAAGACGGCTCGCCGCGCGAGCGGTTCGTCAACACGCTGTGTCCGATGTGCCCAGGCGGCTGTGGCTTGAAAATCCGTGTTGTTCACGGATGCGCGGTCGGTGTTCGTGGCAATAAAGACCACCCCGTCAATCGTGGTGGGCTGTGTTCCCGCGCGGCGGCGGTTCTGCAGGATATCTACAACCCGGACCGTTTGGAACACCCTCTACGGTGCGTCGGTGGGCGGGGTTCGGGAAAGTGGGAGCCGATCGAGTGGGATGCTGCCATTGAGCTCATCGCCGAAAAGTTGCGGGCGGTCCGAGCGAAAGCTCCGCAGTCACTTTGCACCGTGTTGGGGCGGGACCGCGGCTTGACGCGGGTGGCGTGGCAGCGGTTCATGAGAGCATTTGGGTCCCCGAACCTGATCGACGCTTTCCCCGACGACAATCTCGGCGTGCACGCTGCGGTCTTGGCAACACAAGGTGTACGGCAGCGAATTGGGTACGACATCGCAAACGCTTCTTTTGTTCTCTCGTTTTCCAGCGGCTGGCTCGACGCCCATTGGTCCACGGAGCAGGCGGCCCGTGCCTTTGCTGATTTTCGCCGGGGGCGTACCGGGTTCCGGCCGAAGTGGGTCCACATCGAACCGCGTTGCTCTCTGACCGGTATCAAGGCGGACGAATGGATTGCGGTGCGCCCCGGAACGGAGGGGGCTCTTGCGTTGGGAATCGCACATGTTTTACTTCGTGAGGGGCTTTTCGATCGCGAGTTTGTGGAGCGGCGGGGCTACGGCTTTGAGGACTGGGTCGACCAGAATGGCGTGAGTCGGCTCGGATTCCGGCGGATGGTTCTGCAGGACTACGCACCAGCCATGGTTCAGGAATTGACCGGCGTTGCGGAAGGTGAGATTTTTCGAATCGCCCGCGAGTTTAGTGTGAACCGGCCAGCGATCGCCCTGGGCTTCGACGGCGGCGGCTGTGGTGCTCCGGCGACCTATGACCGGATGGCCGTCCATTGTCTCAACGCTCTGGTCGGCAGCCTCGATGTTCCAGGTGGGGTTACGGTTTTTCAAGAGTTGTCGCTCCTCGATGACTCAAGTGCTCTCGGCACGTCCGCGTCGCGGGGGGTGGCGTCCCCGCGACTGGACGGTCCTGTGGGCAAACACCGATTGGCGGAAAACGCGATCGACCTGTTGGCCGACGCGATCGAGAGCGGCCGTCCGTACTCTACGGAGGCCCTGTTTCTGGTCGACGCCGATCCCGTTTTCTCCCTGGCTGAAGGACAACAACTGGGTGCCGCCCTATCGGGGGTTCCGTTTGTGGCGGCGATCTCCGGATACCACAACGACAGCAACCGCCACGCTGACTTAATACTCCCCTTGTTGCACGGGCTCCATCGATCGGACTTCAATCTCGGGCATACGTTGACCGGCCACCCGGTGGTGACGGTCTCACGGCCGGTGATGGATCCACCACCGGGATCGCGCGGTCCTTATGAAATCGTTAGGGCACTGGCAAGGCGCATAGGCGAAGACATCGGACGTGCTCTCCCGTGGTCCGACGACAAGGAGGCTGCCACGACGGTGTGTCGCGAACTCTTCGACGCTGGAAAAGGTGCCCCGTTCGGTCCGGCAAACGAGGAGAGTTGGGCGCAACTGTTGGAGTCCCGTGGCTGGCGTGCTCCGTTCGCCAACAGCTTCGCGGAATTCGAGCGCGCTGTTTTCGAGGGAGGTGGGTGGACGGATCCGATCTATTTCAACCACGAATGGGACCGCGTTTTTCGGTCGCCGCCCGGCAAGTTTGCTTTCAGTTCGGTCTACTTGGACCGATCGTTCGAGGCGCTGCCGGAAGCCAGCGAGATGCTCGATCGGGACCGGCGTTGCCTTCCGAATTGTCGGACGGAGAGGCGAGCACGCGACAAGACGTATCCGCTGGACCTGTACGTGTATTCGCTTCCGAACCTGGTCGCGGTGTCAAGTCCGAATCTCCCATGGCTCAACGACATCAGCGGGGCGTACATGTTTGAGAAATGGCGAGCGTGGGTGGAAATCCACCCGCAGACTGCGGAACGCTTCGAGGTGACGTCGCACGACCACGTCGAAGTACGCACGCCGCGCAGCAGGCTTGTGCTTCCGGTAAAAATCTATTCAGGCCTGATGGTGGATGTCATTGCGATTCCATTCGGCTTCGGCCACAAATCGGGAGGGCGTTGGTGTAAGGGGATCGGCGAGAACCCTGCGGAGCTCGTTAACGCTCAGCCCGATCCGTTAACTGGAAAATCTCTATGGACTGCCACGCGAGCAACGATTCGCAGGATCTGACCGGCTCGACGCTGCTTTGAATTGGAATGTACGGATGGCCAAATGGGGCATGACAATCGACTTGGACCGATGCACCGCCTGTCAGGCATGTGTTACGGCGTGCCAGGCGGAGAACAACCTTCCACCGACCGGCCCGAAGGAGGCGAGTCAAGGGCGGAATTATACCTGGATGGAGATGATTCCGTTCGAGGGAGAGGGTGAACGACCGAAGTCGATCGAACGATTGCTGCCCAGACCGTGCTTGCACTGCGACAACCCGCCTTGCGTCAAGGTTTGTCCGGTTGGCGCGACGTTCAAGAACGAAGAAGGGATCGTCGGGCAGATCTTCAAGCGATGCATCGGTTGTCGATACTGCACCACGGCGTGCCCGTATACGGCACGGTATTTCAACTGGAGCAAACCGCGTTGGCCCGATCCGATGGAACAGTACTTGAACCCCGACGTCTCCGTGAGAACGAAGGGCGTTGTTGAGAAGTGCACGTTGTGCCACCACAGACTGCAGAATGCTCGTGATCGGGCGCGTGCGGAGAACAGGCCTCTGCGTGACGATGAATACACGCCGGCGTGCGTTGAGTCGTGCCCAACGGGGGCGATGGTTTTCGGCGATCTCTCGGCACCAAGTAGTGCAGTGTTCAAACTGGCGCACAGTCGACGCGCGTACAAACTGCTTGAGGATCTCGGTACAGATCCCAAGGTCATTTATTTGCGTGAGGGTGAGTGACGTGTCCACTTCCAGCAAATCTTCATCGCCGCCGCCTCTCGCTGAGGACGCGATCCTGCTCGATCCCATTCTGCACACCGGCCCGAAGTTCTACGTGGCGGTCTTCGTACTCTTAGGCGTTATCGCGCTCGGTGCATATGCGTATGTGACCCAGTATCGCCAAGGTCTCGGCGTGACCGGTCTGGGGCGACCGGTGTACTGGGGCTTCTACATCACCGGTTTTGTGTTCTTCATTGGAATCAGCCATGCCGGCACTCTGATTTCCGCCATTCTGCGCATCGTAGGGGCCGAGTGGCGACGTACGATTACGCGATCGGCGGAAGTGATCACTGTGATGGTGATCCTCTTCGGTGTGGGCAACATTCTCATCGATCTGGGGCAACCCGATCGCATGTTCAACATCGTCCGGTTCGGTCGACTGCAGTCGCCGCTCTTGTGGGACGTGTGCAGTATCACGATCTATTTGAGCATGAGCACGACGTACTTGTATCTGCCACTGATTCCGGACATCGCTATATTACGCGACCATACTAGCAAACGCCGATGGTTCTACCGCGTGTTGGCGCTTGGATGGACCGGCACGCGACGCCAGCACCGAGTTCTGGACATCACCATTAGTGTCATGGCCATCATGGTGATTCCGGTGGCGATTTCGGTTCACACTGTGGTCAGCTTCGTGTTTGCGATGACCATTCAACCGATGTGGCATAGCGCTATTTTCGGTCCCTACTTTGTCGTGGGCGCGATCTTCTCGGGCATTGCGGCGTTGATCTGTGCGATGGCACTGATTCGCTGGATGTACGGACTGGGTGAGTACCTCAAGCGTGTCCACTTCAACAACCTCGGACTGATGTTGTTGGCGATGTGCTTTGCTTGGTTCTACTTTACTGCTGCGGAATTCCTGACGACGTTCTATGGCAATGAGCCGGCCCACATGGAGATCTTCTGGATGAAGGTGACCGGAGCCTTCGCGCCGCACTTTTGGACGATGGTCGTGACGTGCTTTGTGATTCCGGTCGCCATTCTTTGCAACAAGCGAACGCGAACCATCTCCGGGACCGTCGTTGCGTCGATCTCCGTCAACATTGGAATGTACCTTGAGCGATTCATCATTGTAGTGCCGTCTCTCTCGCAACCGCGGCTTCCGCACGCGGGGGATGTTGTGTACAGCCCGACGTGGGTGGAATGGAGTATTCTGGCGGCTTCTTTTGCGGCGTTCATTCTCATGTACATGCTGTTCACAAAACTGTTCCCGATTGTTTCAATCTGGGAAGTGCAGGAAGGTCGAGAGAAGTCGATCGCTGAGGTGACCGAACGAATTAAGAGCTACCTGCCCGACGCGCATACACCGGCGCCGCAGCCCGAAAGTGTGGGAGCTATGCAATGAACAGTAGGCTGAAGGGGCGGTCCGGACGGTCGATGGCGATCGCCATACCTGCCGCCGCGGTGCTGGGTTTCGCGTGCGGTGGAGTGGGTGTGCTCGCTCAGTCGGTCCCCGTGGCCGAGTCTACGACCGGCGACGTAACGCGCGGTTGGCGTGTGTTTCACGAAAAGGAATGCGTGGACTGTCACGCCATCTGGGACCAGGGCGGCCACGTAGGTCCTGACCTAGGGCGCAGCCGCACCGGGCGTCTGTCTGCCGGGCAACTTGCGGGCGTGATGTGGAACCACATTCCCAAGATGTTGGGTCAGATGCAAGAGACCGGCCATGCTCCAAGCACGCTCTCGCGTGAGGAAATGTCCGAATTGTTCTCATTGATCTTCTTTGTGCGGGAGCTGGATGAGCAAGGAAATCCCAGACGCGGCGAACAGATCCTCCGCAGCAAGGGTTGCGTCCAATGTCACTCAGTAGACACGTCGGAAGGCGGCGTCGGCCCCGATCTTGCGAAGTGGGGAAAGTACGCGAATCCCATTGTGTGGGCGCAAATGATGTGGGAGCACGCCCCTCTCATGGAGGAGGCGATGCGGCGGTCGGACATTGTGTGGCCTAAACTGGAAGGGAGCGACTTGGTGCACATCGTCGCCTTCGTTCGCAGCGCGGGAGTTAGTTCTGGTGGCGAAAGGAAGTATCTTCACCCCGGTTCCGTTTCAGACGGACAGCGGCTTTTCCTTGAAAAGGCGTGTAACCAATGTCATCCTGGTACCGGACCGGACTTGGCCGAGGCGGACTTGCCACAAACGGTGGGGGCTTTGGCGTCGCGCATGTGGAACCATTCGCCGGCGATGAGAAAAGTGATGCGCGAGAAGGATGTCGAGCGGAGGACAATGAGCCCGCAGGAGCTGGCTGACATTCTAGCGTATATCCTTGCATTGGACCATTGGAAGGACAAAGGAGACGCGGAGCGCGGTGCACGGGTCTTCGAGCAGAAAGGATGCATTCACTGCCACGAGCGTGAAGGAATGGTGGATGCGATTGGACCGGCGGTCACAGAGTTGAGCGGCAATGCCACGCCGGTAGGAATGGCAGCAGCTATGTGGAATCACGGCGCTACCATGCTGGAACGCATGACGGAAGCGGGCCTGTCATGGCCGGTGTTCGACGACAGAGAGATGGTGGACTTGCTGGCGTACCTGAGGACGCTAACTCCTGCTGTCAGGGCCGAGGGCGAATCCAGCGCTCCGGCCGATGCTCCCATCGCGTCCGAACCGAGCGGCGCGCCGCCTTCGAGAGGGAATTGAGGATGCAACGAACCGTGTCCATACTTGCGATTCCGATCGTTGTGGTCGGTCTTGTGGCAATCGTCTATGGATTCACTCTCCGAAGCGAGCGGATCGTTCAGCCGATCGCTTTTAATCACGTGGTCCACCTTGAGGGCGCAGGAATGCAGTGCGCGGAGTGCCACACCGACGCCACAACGAGTGTGTCCGCCGGGTTGCCGGGCAAGGAGATCTGCTACAATTGCCACGATATTGATGAGGAGGCAGGCACTCAGCCCGAGAAGGACAAACTCTTCGCGTTTGACGACCAGGACGGGGACATCCCCTGGATGCGCGTGACTGTGTCAACGCCAGACGTGTTCTTTTCGCACCGCCGCCATGTCACGTCGGGAAAGCTCGAATGCACGGAATGCCACCGAGATCAGCGAACACTGTCGGCACCGCCGTCTTCCGTCCGGCTGGTCATGTCCATGTATGCTTGCATCGAATGTCACGCAGAACATGGTGTGTCCAGTGACTGTCTTGCCTGTCATCGGTAATGTTGACGGAATGGCCTTGCGCAGTACGCGTAACAGTCGATTGAAAAGGAATTGGCAATGAGTCGAACCGTGAGGCATTTGGTACTCGGAGTAACGACCGGCGTGACGGTCTTTGCGATCGTGATCCCCCTCATACACTTGGCGGTCGAGTTGGTCGCGTTCGCCGGCGTGGCGATCGGCACTTGGGATAGCCTGATTGAAGTATTCGTCTTCCTCGTAACGGCGGCAATGGTTGGCATATTCCCGTGGGGCCTTTGGATCGTTCTGACGGATGCCCGGAAGGTCGAGATGTTCGATGAAGGCCGAGACGTCGCCGCGTATTCGCTCGCTGCGATTTGCGTGTACGTGACGTTGACTCTTCTGGTCTGCACCCGTCTTCAGGGAGTGTACGCGCAGTTTCGCTGGTTCTTGACACCGGCCTTGCTGATCTGCGCGGCGGCCCTCATTCGCTGGCGTTGGACGAAGCTCTGGATGTTCCCTACGAAGGGGGGAATCCGAGGTGCCCTCGATTGCGCGCTCGCTTTGCGGGGCGTTTCTTGAGCGTGTATCGGGATTCAATGGCCAGCATTCGTTCCTCTCGCTTGAAAGTCTGGACGGCGAGCTACCCGTCCGAACGTTTCCTTTCCGGCGTCTGGTTGCGCGGCGTTGGGGTGGATGTTGGTCATGCGATAGGCGGCGATACCGGTGGCTGCCTCGCAACGCGGTGCTAGCAGCCTGTCGGGCTTGAGACTGCGTTTTCGACGCGCCGGTCCGCCTTCGC
>CAYQFV010000103.1:0-8445 GCA_964416845.1 uncultured Phycisphaeraceae bacterium
CCAAACGCGATCTCGAAACCTGGCTGGATCGGCTCGTTCCCGAGAATGACCCTCTCTACACCCACACGGCGGAAGGGCCCGACGACATGCCCGCCCACATCAAAGCGATCCTCACAGCCACCACGCTTTCGATTCCCATCATGGACGGCCGGTTGGGGTTGGGAACTTGGCAGGGCATCTATCTGTGGGAACACCGATCGACTGCCACCGGTCGCAACTGCCTCGTGCACGTTGCTCCGTGAACGCGAGCCCTCTCGACATGAACGACGTGCTTCAATCGATCAAAGACCACCTTGATGGCAGGGGGATTACTTATCGTTGTCTGCACCACCAGCCGACAAGCACGTCGCAAGAATCCGCCGACGCCCGTGGCGAGGACGTGCGTATCGGAGGCAAGGCGCTGCTCATCAAGGCCGGTGGGCGCTTTTGTCTTTTCGTCCTCAGCGCGGCGCTCAAGATCGACTCCGCCGCGATCAAGACCCGCCTCGCCGTCAAGAAGATGCGATTCGCCACCGCGGAGGAGCTGCAAGCGCAAACAGGCCTCGTCCCCGGCGCGGTCCCACCGTTTGCCAAACCGTTCTTCGACTTCGACCTTTACGTGGACGAGTCCATTCTTCGCAACGACAAGATCGCCTTCAACGCCGGATCACGCACCGACTCGATCGTCATGTCGGTCAGCGACTACATGGCCGTTACCCAACCGACGGTCTTTCGTTTTTCAAAGCAGCCGTAGCGGTGTTCCGCACGCCTCGTGCGCGCAGGCTGGCATGCGATCGTAGGGCTACCGATGCACGGGAGACCCTTTGATGTTCGGATCGGGCACGCGCTTCGCCGCCGCCGGAACGGTCGCACGTTCGCGATGCTGGGGACGCATGACCAGTTTGCACGCCTTACCCTCAGCCAGCAGCGGCATGCACGCGTCGATGTCTTCCAGTCCGATGGTCTTGGTGATCAGCGGGCGAAGGTTCACCACGCCTTCCTCCAGCAGCCAGCGCGTCTTGTACCACGTGTCGAATATCCGCCGACCGTTCAGGCAGCTTACCGTCAGGTTTTTGAAGATCATGTTCTCAGCCACGTCGATCTCCACCGGTGCGGACGGAATCCCGAACAAAACGACCACGCCCCCGTTGCGGACGGCGCGAAACGCCGTCGTAATCGCTGCCGGCGCGCCGCTCATTTCCATGATGATATCCACGCCATACCCACCGTTCGCGTCCACGATCGCGTCGACGATCGTTCGATCACCATCCGTCGCGTACTCCGTCGGGTTGAAGACCTGATGCGCACCCATTTCGGTGGCCAGCCCCAGGCGATACGGATTGACGTCCGATGCAAACACACGCGACGCCCCCGACGCCTTGGCGATCGCCGTGCTGAATAGCCCGATGGGGCCACACCCCAGAATCGCCACCGACTGGCCGGTGATGTCCTGATGCATGGTCGCGAACACCGCGTTGCCGAACGGCTCTTGCAGACAGGCGGTCTCCGGCGGAATCTTGTCGCGGTTGTTTCGCCAGATGACTTTCTCCGGAACACAGACGTACTCCGCGAAGCACCCTTCGCGATCCACGCCCAGAATCTCGGTATTCGGGCACATGTGGGCCTGACCCGTTCGACATTGGTAGCACATGCCGCACGTGATGTGTGACTCGGCAGACACGTAGTCGCCCGCGGCCACCGTCTTGACATCCTTGCCGACCGCAACCACCGTGCCGGCGAGTTCGTGCCCAAGCGTCAGCGGCGGCTTGACGCGTCGCGACGACCACCGGTCCCAACTCCAGATGTGCAGATCGGTCCCGCAAATGCCGGCCGCTTCCACCTGCACCAGGCAGTCGGTATCGCCGATCGACGGAATGGGGATGTCCTCAACCACCAGCCCCGGGCTCGACGTGACCTTACGCACTGCCTTCATTGTTTCAGCCATCGCCGCCGCCTCTCGATACCTCGGTCAATTGTTCCATGTAGTGTCACGTCGTGTCACTGATCCACCGATACGGCGTACCCACGCGTTTCTTTGGGAAGCGCGAACGCCGAATCGGTTAACCCCGTGTTGATCAACCCGGCTGACAGATCCAAAAAATCCGCCGTCGTTTTCTTCGCGCGGTCTCGCGTCGTCATCACGATTCGTATCGGGAGATCCAGCGAACGGGATACGAAGAACTCCAGCTTGCTGTAGTCGCGCGACACGCGGCTCCCTTTTCGCGGTGTGCACACGAGGTGGTCGGTGTTCTTCAGCGGTCCTTCTCCCGCAGGACCGAGCGTGACCTCAAAGCTCTTGAGGATGTCGTCTTTCTTCTGGCCGAATGGAATTGGAAACGGCGCCTTTTCCACACTGAACAGGTCGATGTCAGTCCCGGGAGGCGCGACATCGTGCTTGATGATCGACTTGGACCGTTGGGTTGCTTCGACGAACCACCGACCGTCGAACAGGTACCACGCTTTTTCGCGCTTGACGGTTCCCTCTTGGACCGTCTTGACGAACGTGATCATGAACAGCGGGTTCGGGTTCTCACGCTTGTACACCAGGTCGCCATACCGCTCGACGGTGTCGGCGGCGATCCGATCTTCCACCGTGTACTTCACCTTGCAACGAATATCATCCACCGTGCGGCCGCGCACTTCGACGCGGTCCAAGACCGCCTCGATCACGTTCGGAGGTTCGCCCCAGGACGTCGCCGGACAAATCCATCCGACAAGCAGCACCATGCCGATGACACGACACATCACAACGTACCCGCCTTTCCGAAACCTTGCTCGATCGACAGCACACGTAGGTCAATTCGAACTCATGCTACGGCGTCGATCTTCGCTCGACAAGACGCCCCGCCGTCGTCAGACCCCATGGCAGACAACTGCTTACACGCCGACGATCTCCAGCAATTCGCCCAATGCTCGCACGACGTGGTCTGCGTCTGCGGCATAGGTCGGCAACGGCAGGTCGCCGATCATCAAAACCGTACGCATGCCCGCTCGTTGCCCGGCTTGTATGTCGAACATGTAGTCACCTACCATCCACGATGTCGCAGGCGATGCCGAAAACCGCCTACAGAGATCGAGCAGTCCTTCGGGATCCGGCTTGATCGCGCCGTCCTCGCGGCAGCGCACACCATCCACCGTCAGCCCATGTCTCGCCAACACGTGATGCGTCCATCGACGAGCGTTCCGCGTGACCACGCCGATCAAAAACCCCCGCGCCGCAAGTTCAGCGATTGTTTCGCTCGCCCCCGCTTGCAACGTCGACTCCTCAGCGGCTCGCCGTTCATGCGCTTCGACGATCGACTCAGCCTGCAGTCGCCGCGGCGCGTCCATCTTCGCCATCGCCTCCAGAATGAGGCCCGACTCGATTCCAATCTCCGCACGGATCGCGTCGAAATCGAGCGTCGGCACGGTCAGCGTGCCGTCGAGATCGAAAATCACCGCCCGCCCCATCCGACCCACTTCCATGTTCGTCACTCTCTCAACGACACACGCCATGAATCACATAGCAACGCTGCCCACTCGCTATCCCATGCCCGCCGCTGACCACTGGACAATCGCTACGGTATCATGGTACCTCCTTCGAGACGAAAAACGATCGCGTTCGCGACCTTTCGACGTCGCCAGCCTAATCGACGACGTCCGCAACGTAGACCACCATGGCAAATCACTCGCTACCGCCGCCAACCGCCGACCCGGACTCTCCTCCTGTCATTCCGCCGCACAGAATGCCCCCGCTCGTGCCCATCGCCCTCGGGTTGATCGTCGGCATCATGTTGAACGAGACGTGGCCTGCCCCGCTCGGTGTCTACATCGTCGTCGCGGCGATCGTATTCGCGATGCTCTTCATCCGTACCGCGCGTCAACGATTCGCGCCCGCCATCGGCTGCGCGCTCGCCGTCTGCCTCGGCGGAATCCGTCACGATGCTTTCGTCCACCGCGTCCCACCCTGCCACGTCGCTCGGTTCGTCTCCGACGAGTTCATCCACACCGCCGTGACCGGCACGGTCGTCACGCCGCCGTACGAGTCGTCATCGGACGCGGGCTTCTTCTCGCCGTGGATGCACGCTCGACCCAAAACGCGTTTCACGCTCGCCGTCGACCACATCCGCGGTCAGTCCGGCCCCATCGCTGCGTGCGGCTTGATCCGCGTCACCGTCGACGGAGCGTCGCTGAATCTTCGCGCCGGCGATCCCGTGCGGGTCTTCGGTGCGATCGCCAAACCCTTCGAGCCGACCAACCCCGGCCAGTTCAACTACCGGCGATGGTTGCGTCGCCACGGCATCCTCGCGGTCATGTATTGCAACGGACCGGCCAACGTTTCAGCCGTTGCGCGACAGCGCAACGCGTTGCTCGCCGCATGGCAGTTGGCTCGCGACTTCGCCCGTCAAGCGCTGGTTGGCCCGGATCAACACGTCGATGACGACGCGTCCGGTTTGGTCGAGACGATGGTTCTGGGTCGGCGCTACGCGGTCAGTGATCGCGTGGAAGATGCGTTTCAGCGAACGGGCACGACGCATTTCCTCTCGGTCAGCGGGATGCACGTCGGCGTCGTGGCTGGGTTCACGTGGTTCTTGGGGTGGTTCGTTGGCGTGACGCGCCGACAGCTTGCCATCATCGTTGCCCTCGTGATGATCGTCTTCGCAACGCTGGTCGATCCCAGGCCACCGATTTTTCGCGCTACCGTCATCGGGGTGGTCTACTGCGTCGGCATCATGCTGCGTCGTAAAACGGTGGCCACGAATTCGCTCGCGCTCGCAGCCATCATCCTTCTGACGGTTCGGCCTACCGCGCTGTTCGAGCCGGGTTTCCAAATGTCCTTCGCAGGCGTGTTGGGCATCATCTATCTGAGTGAACCCATCCGCCGCGCGCTCGCCGTGCTGTGTCGCAGATGGCTGTCGACGTTGCCAACGGATCCCCTCGCGTTGGGGCGAACGCCGCGATACGAGCGATGGTTTCTCCACACCGCGCACTCCGCGTTGGCGGTCGCCGCGGTTGGTGTCGCCGCAACCGTCGCGTCCGCTCCGTTTGTTCTGTTCCATTTCCGCGGTATTGTCCCGCTCGCCCCCGTCAACTCCCTCGTGCTATTTCCGTTTTTCTCAATCACCCTTCTCTTGGGCGTTGTGCGCCTAGCGGTAGAAATCATCGCGCCGTTCGCCGGTCCCGTATGTGACGCTGCGCTCACATTCGCGTCGCACGTTCTGCTCCGCGTCGTCGACGTGCTCGATGTCGCTTCGCTCAGCCTCGGCGGCAGGTTTGCGGCGGTTGCGATGGTTGTCTACGTTTTGCTGTTGATCGTCATCATCTCCGCCATCCGCGTCGGCGGCCAAACGTTGTTCACATTAACCAGCACGCGAGTTCGACGATTCTTCGGCACCTTCGACGGCCGGATCAATCGCCCGCGCGCCGCCGTGGCGGTAGCAACGATCATGGCCAGCGCGTTCATCGTCGTTTCGGCAGTCGGCACGAAGCGCGGCGATGGTTTGCGCATGACGCTGCTTTCGGTCGGACGCGGCACGTCCGCGGTCATCGGGTTCCCCGACGGAACGACGTGGTTGTTCGATTGCGGCACGAACCGGTCCTTCGACGTTGGCGAGCGAGCGATCGTGCCCTACCTCTCCGCCGTCGGCATCCATCAGATCGATCGCGTCTTGGTCAGTCACCCAAACCTCGACCACTTCAGCGGGTTGTTTTCGGTGGTCGACGCATTGCCCGTCGGTCCGGTCACGGTCAATCGTCACTTCCGACCCTTCGCCGGCGGGATCGGTCCTGCCAGTGCAATGCTCGACGAGTTGGACTCGCGGGCGCACCCGGTCGAACGCGTGGAACAAGTGTTGCCGCTCCAGACGCCGGACGGCGTGACCGTCGAACTGCTTTGGCCTCCCGAGACCCTGCCCGAACGCGCTCGAAGCAACGATACGTCCACCGTCGTACGCTTCACTTATCGAGGCCGATCGGTTCTGATTTGCGGTGACATCGAAGAACCCGCCCTCCGCGTGCTCGCGGCGCTCGGCGGCCTCAAGGCGGACGTTTTGGTACTGCCGCACCACGGCGGGTGGGTGCGAAGTTCGGCCCGATTCCTCGCGGCGGTCGACCCGGTCGTCTGTTTGATGTCGTCTGATCGCAAGCGCGCCGACCTACGCGAAGCGTATCGCAACGCCCTTGCTGATCGACGGTTGTTCACCACGGCCGAATCGGGCGCACTGACGCTGACGATCGGCGACGCGGGAATGGCTGTTTCGGGGGCGAGGCGCGGCGGCGTGGTCTGGTCGACGCCCATTCCGCGTGGAGAATTTGCCAGCGGCGCGACGATAATAGAAGCGGAGGCAGCGGGAAAGACAGGGAACTCACCATGATATTCGGCGTGCGCATGACGGGCCATCCACGCGCGGCGGTCGTCGCCGTTCTGTTGTGCACCGGTGCGCTCCGGTCCGCTCGCGCCCAGACGCCGGTCTTTCTGCTTTCGCCCTCGGATTTGACCGTTTGCGACACGCAGCCCGCCGGCTTCGACGCGATCGTTGATTTCACCGGGTTGACCAATCCCGCCATCGTCTGGGAGTTCGACGACGGCAGCGGCTTCGTTCCGCTCGCGGACGGCGACCGCAGCGGTGCGGTATCCATCGAGACCGACGTATCGGTGAATCCTGCCACCAGCAGGCTGACACTCGACTCTACCGATGGCGCTGCCGACGCCGGCACGTATCGATGCACAGCGACGGCCGACTTTTCGGGCAGCCCCGTGTCCGCGTCCGAGTCTGCCGTTCTGGATTTTTTCGATGCTCCCACGGTCGTTCCGTCGGCAACTTTGACGACCCTTTGCCTCGGCGATTCGACGCAGATGTCCGTCGTCGCCACCGACAGCGGCACGGGCGCAGGCCCGTTTGTCTCGTGGGCTGTCGACACCGGGCCTGACACCAGCCCGCTGCAGTTCACCCCGTTCACTCCGTCGGCTGACCCGCTTTTCACCCCCACTGCAGTCGGCAGCTACACACTTCGCGTTACCGTCATCGACGGCGGATGTCCTGCTTTCGCCGAGTCGACCATCGATATCGAAGTCGTCGCAGCGCTGGCGGCTGCCCCAACGCCGACCGACACGACCGTGTGCGTCGCGTCCCCGATTGCTCTGGCGGCCAACCCGTCCGGCGGAACGGGCGTGTACCAGTTCGCGTGGCGGGTCGTGTCAGGCCCGACGTTGAGCGATTCGCAATTCTCCGATCCGACCGCCGCGAATCCGACGTTTATTCCCCTCGCGGCAACGACCGTCGGAAATGATTACGTCGTGGAGGTCGTGGTCAGTGGCGACGGTTGTTCCGATTCCCCGCCGAAGACGATCACGATGCAGGCGACCGACAGCTTCACCGTAACCGCCACGCCCGACGCATCCGAAATTTGCGTAGGTGGCAACACGCGAATTCGCACCGACGTCGGCGGCCAATCGGTCGACTACACTTGGTCCATTCTCCCCGGCAGCGCCGACACGAGTGCCACTCAACTGTCCAATCTCGTGTCGGCTGCGCCGCTGTTCACGCCGACCACTGCCGGCGACTACACGCTCCGCGTCGACATCTCCGGCGGCGCATGCCCAACCACATTTGACAGCGTCGACCTGACGGTGGACGCAAGGGCGGCGGTCGATCCAACAGCCGCTGACACCACCGCGTGCGTCAACGAGTCCATCGCACTGTCAGCGGGCGCAACCGGCAGTGCGAATCAGATCATCCAATGGGCCATCCTGCCGTCGAGTCCCAATAGCGACTCCGCGCAATTGTCCGACCCCGCTGCGGCCGATCCCACCTTCACGCCAACCGCATCCGGCCCGTACACGCTGAGCGTCGAACTCGACGATCTGGTTTGCAACGCGTTCATCACCGACCAACTCAACGTGACCGTCGTCGACGCCGTCACCGCGTCGCCGTCCGCCGACGTGACCGAAACCTGCGATGGCGTTCCGGTGACGTTGTCCGCCGGCGCGACCGGCGGAGATGGTGAATACACTTACACGTGGTCCGTCTCGTCAGGCCCGACCGATCCGTCCCAATTCGATGATCTTCGCCTCGCCTCGCCGACGTTCACGCCTTTCATGGGTGAGATCACCTATCAGATTGCGCTTGCGGTTGAAGACACGGGGTGCGCATCCACGCAGCCGGCCTACTTCCTGTCGCTTCCGGTTCGCAAAGCGTTGTCGGTCGATCCACAGGCGGAATTCGATCTTGACCCTGTTGCGAGCTTCGCCCAAGTCCCATTCGGCCTCCCAACAACGCTCGACGCCAACGTGGTTGGCGGAACAGCGCCGACGTTCCAGTGGAATGTCCTCGTCACGCCGACCGGTTGTTCCGCTGCGGGCGTGTTGAGCGACAGTGGCATGGCGACCACCACCTTTACGCCGGATTGCCTTGGGAAGTACACCGTCACCCTGGCTGCGACCGATCCGATCTGTACCGACGTGGGCGCGAGTTTGGTGCTGGACGT
>CAYQFV010000103.1:8545-14788 GCA_964416845.1 uncultured Phycisphaeraceae bacterium
GCACGTGTCCGGAGACCGGTCAGCCGGGGGAGCTGTTTCAGGTCGACACCGCCACGGCAGCGGTCACGCCCGTTTCGCCTGCGCTAGTCTTGGGGAACGTCTTCGGGCATTCGATTGTGTTCGACGAAGCCGGCTTGCTTTACCACCACGGACTGGAGTCGGGTGTCCGATCGCGCCTGAGTCGCTTCAATCTGTCCGATCCGAGCACGGAAGAAGTCCTCGCGGATTTCGCGACGGATGTCGAGCTCACCGCGATGACGATCGACGGCGACCAATTCATCGCTGCACGGCGATTTCCCAGTCGATCCAGCGATCTCTGGTCCATCGATCGAACAACGTACGCTGTCACCGTGCTGGGGACGGTGTTCGATGGGACGGCTGGAACGATTTCGCTGACCGGGTTGGTATTCGTCTGCGCCGGCCTAGGCGACCAGAATTGCGACGGTGCGATTGATCTGGCCGATTTCGCGGGGTTCGACGCTTGCGTCGCAGATCCTACATCGTCCGCGCGATGTGGCAGCCTCGACTTCGACGCCGACCGCGACGTGGACCTTCTCGATTGGGGCGGGTACCAGTCGCAATTCTCCGGGTTGGCGCCGTAACCTTCGCGACAACGACCTCGCGTCACTGTCGAAAGATCGGTCGTGGTTCGCCCGCCTTGGCATGACGTGACGCGGCACCTATACTCCGTTTGTTGCCGGGCGTCGTCAGGCGATCGCGTGGACCACACTTGTTGGGGCTATCTGCGACGCCGCGCTCTCGAACTCTCACTGCGTCGGATCGCATGTCAGTGCTCTTGGAATCGGGTGTGTTTCAGTCGTTGGTCAACTACGTGCACCGGCTGCGGCAGGGCGGGTCGGGCTTGTGGGGCGTCGGTCTCGAGTTGCTACTCATCGGTGCCGTCGTCTACGCCGCCCTTCGGTTCCTGCAAGGCACGCGCGGAGCCCGACTGCTTAAGTCACTGGGACTCATCCTGGTGATCAGTTTTCTTGTCGCCCGGCTTGCGGCGGAGCAGCTTGAACTTCATCGCATCATCTTCTTGTATCCCTACTTTCTTAGCGGCGTGATTCTCACAACGCTGGTTGCATTTCAGCCGGAGATCCGACGTGGCCTGATTCGCCTGGGCGGCACGCGGTGGCTGCGCTGGTGGGCCAAAGGTACGAATCCCATCATCGAGCCGCTGGTCACCGTCGCCGGACGGTTGAGTCAGCAGAAGATCGGGGCACTTGTTGCAGTGCAGCGCACCGTCGGGCTTGACGCCTTGGTGGAATCGGGCGTTCGTCTCGACGCCGAGCTTACTTCCGAATTGCTGGAAACGGTTTTTTGGCCTGGGACGGTGTTGCACGACATGGGCGTCATCATTCAGCACGGGCGGGTGGCGGCGGCGGCGTGTCAGTTTCCGATCGCCGAGTCGGGTGACGTTGTGCTGTCACTAGGTAGCCGCCACCGGGCGGCGATGGGTCTGAGTCAGGAATCCGACGCGTTGATCATCGTCGTGAGCGAAGAGACCGGGGCGGTGTCGCTGGCTGAAGCGGGCAAGCTGTTCCGCCATTTGACGCCCGCGGCACTTCGGGCCAAGCTCGAGGCAGGCCTGGTCGCAGGTGCCGACGAAGCGCCCGAGTTGGGCGAGCGCGTGGTCGAAACATCACCCGCCTCCAGCGCAGAGGCGACTTCAACACCCGCGCCTCGGGCTCCCGTGGCTGTCAGTCCCAAACCGGAGGCGTGAACCATGCAGCAACTCGGACTGTGGTTCTCGACCGTCGCGCTGACGCTGCTCATCTGGGTGTCGGCCGACCAACTCATTACTGAATCCGTGGAAGTGCCCGTCACCGTTTCCATTCGGGCGGCCCCAAACAGCAACCTGGTCGTCACATTGTTGGCCGGCGGAACGAGCGAACATCTCGTCACGGTGAGCGGGCGGCAGTCGGACGTGGGCAAGCTGGGCGACGGCGCGACGCGTCTTATTGTGTTGCCGCTCGACGAATCCGTTTTGCACGGGCGGGAACTGGGCCCGCAGTCCATTTCGCTGCTCGAGCAATTGCAATCCAGGCCTTCCGAGTTTCCCGGCTGCACGGTCGAGCGCGTTGAGCCGGAAACGGTGGAGGTCGTGATCGACCGCCGCGTGCAGCGAGAAATCCCGGTCACCGCAAGGTTGGGGAGTTTGGACTACAGCGTTCAGCCGCAGGTGGACGTGACGACCGCCATCGTCACGGTGCTGCAGTCCGAATGGGACACCATCAAGGACGCCAATCCCCGGTTGGCGATCGATGCGGACAGTTACATGGCCAGCCAGGCCGAAGGCGAGCCGATCCGGCTCGACGTACCGCTGCAGACGATTTCAACTGATTCTCGCAGTATTCGACCGCTCGCCGTCTCGCCCGAAACGGTTGTCTTGCGCGCCACCCTTCGCCAGCGACGAGAGACGGGAACGATTCAGGCGGTCCCGGTGAAGTTCGTGGTCAGCGCCAACGTGTGGAGTCACTACGCGGTCGAGTTTCGTGACGAAAACCCGCCCGAAACGTTGAGCGTGCGCGTCGTCGGGCCCCCGGATGAAATCGACCGGTTGGTGAGCGGTCAGAGGAAAACCTTCGCGACCATCATGCTCGGTACACAGGATGCGTCCGCGGACGGAGCATTCCAGTTCTTTAAGCCGAAATTCAATCTTCCAATTGGAGTTGAATTGGCGGACGATCAAGAGATCGAGAGCTTCGAGATTCGCCTCGTACCTCGGGGGACGTCACCCGGCGCGCCGGATCGTGGGCCCTAGTGCTACGTCACGCTTGAGTTTGCGGGTGTGCCACTGCTCTTGAGCAGTGTACGAACGCCACCAAACCCCTCGTGGGCACTGCTCAAGAGCAGTGGCACACGAAAGGAGGGTTGCCCGCCACCGGCAGATTGAGGTCTGACGCGACACTAGCCATCGACGTCAGCTCCGACGTCAGGGGGTTGGCAGGGGGTGATTCGGCGGCGCGCTCAACGTACCGCTTTTGTCGATCAGTCTCGTGGAGTTGGTGGCCTCCCCCTCCAAAAAAAACGAGTCCGCACCCTTGACGGAATTGGCGGATGATGTAGACTCTCCTTCGCGGTGACTATACGCGTTGGGCAACACCCGTTCCCATTCCGAACACGGTAGTTAAGCCTCCGCGGCCGATGGTAGTCGCAAGGCGAGAGTAGGTGATTGCCGCATTTTTTTATCGAACACAGCCGCTCCGGCGGCTGTTTTCATGCGCCCAGCGTTGATTGCGCAGCGACGCTGTCAGCGCGACCCCGCGGGCGTTTCGAGATGGGGCGTTCAACGCTTGGTACGGCGTTTCGTTGCGGTCTTGGTCTTCTTCACCGACGATTTTGATTTCGACGCAGGTTTTCGACGGGGCGTAGTGGCTGCCGCAGTTGCTTTGACGCGCTTTTTCGGCGTGGTGCGGTCTGCCGAACTGCCGTCGCGGGATGGGTTGGAGATTGCGCACGATCCTTGCGATTCGATGGGGTTGGGAATCGGGAAATAGATGTGGAATGACGCACCGTGCCCGGGCGTTGATTTCGTTACGACGTGCGAAGCGTGTTGTTTGAGAATGCCAAGCACAGCCGACAGCCCCAGCCCGTGCCCGGTCGTCTTGGTGGTGTAAAACGGGTCGAAGATTCGGCTGATCGTGCCTTGGGCGATCCCGTCGCCGTCGTCAGCGACGACGAGCTCGACGCGCGTGGCGGGTTTGGGGTCGTCGTGCGGCAGACATTGGGCGATATCGGCAGGTCCGAAGTACGATTGCCTCGCTCGAATGCTGATCGTACCAGCGCCACGCATCGCTTGGTGCGCGTTGAGGCAAAGATTCATGATGACTTGCTCGATCTGACTTCGGTCGACAAGGATGGCGGTGATATTGTCGTCGAGACGGACGTCGGTTTTGACCTTCCCGGTAAAGCTTGTCCCGACGAGTTTGAGCGCTTCGCGGACGATGTCGTTGAGGTTGGACAACTGTGGGTTGTGACGTCCAGTGCGGGCAAACGTCAGCATGTGCTCCGTCAGATCAGAGCCTTTCATCGCCGCTTCGGAGATGAGGTCGACGTAAGCCCGCGCCTTCTTGGGAAGATTGGGAAGATTCTCCAGGAGCGTAAGGTTTCCCCGTACTACGGTGAGCAGGTTGCCGAAGTCGTGCGCGATTCCGCGCGTCAAAACGCCGAGACTTTCCATCTTCTGCGCGTGTTGCCGTTGCGATTCCGCAAGCGTACGCTCGGTGACGTCATGAACCATGGAGGCAGCGCCGCTGATCGTTCCGCTGCTGTCTCGAAGAGGTGTGTTGAACCATTCGCAGGTAATGACGGTTCCGTCCTTGCGGATGTTCCTGTTGATCGAATGACTCGAAATGTCACCACCGAGTAAGTCGTCAATGATTTTTGCAACGCGAGGTTTGACCGAGTCAGGGACGATCACGTCCCAGCGGCGACCCAGCATTTCCCGGGCGGACCATCCAAAAATCTGCTCGCACGCTGGGTTCCAGACGAGCACCTCCATGTTGGCTGACCAGCCGATGTAGCCTAGTGGCATTCGTTCGATGTGGAATCGTAGTCGCTGCAAGGTTTCGTGCAGGCGTTCTTCGGACGCACGGCGCTCGGAAATGTCGCGAATCGAAACCTGAAACGTACCGTCACCGAGGTCGATCGCGTGAACTTCAGTATGAACGAGCAATCCGTCTTTGCGGCGGACGACTCGCTCCGCACGTGACGTGCCGACCCGCACGAGATTTCGGAACCAGTCTCTCGCCGGCGGTCGTTCGCCCGGTATCGACAGCGCCGATATTCGCATCCCGAGCAGTTCCTTGCGGGTGTAGCCGGTCAGCTCGCAAACCGCCGGATTCGCGTCGATGTATCGGCCTTCGCGGTCAAGGATCAGGATGGCCTCCGCGCTGTGCATGAAGCGTCGTCGATGTTTTCTCTCAGATTCCACAAGTTCCCGCTGCAAGCTTTGACCACTCGTCACGTCACGCACAAGGATCATCCCACCGACGATCCGGTCTTCGTGATTGGAGATGGGATGGATGGTTGCTTCCACCGTGCGTTGTTCGCCTGTTTGCGCTTCGTTGATGGAAAGCACGCGCGGGTGGTCGCTCTTGCCCTGCAACGCTGCATGAAGCGCATCATCGACGTTCCGAAGCCCCAGTGCCCCGACGACGGCTGTGACCGGTTCGCCGACACACTGATCGCGACGCAGCCCCGTCAATACGCACATGCCGCGGTTCCACACTCTGATGCACAGGTCGCGATCGAAGGCGATGATGCCGTCGGTGCAGTTCTCAACGAGATTCGCGTAGACTTCCGCCGAAGATCCCGGACGTGGCTTGGCGGATGCGGATGTGCTCGTTTTTCTTGAACGCGATGCCAAGGTCGTGCCTCGCCAGCAAAATCCGACGTGACTTGAACGCGTCGCAACGATCGTCGCGGGACGCGCTGAACCCGTTGGACGGTAGCAATCCACACAGTGCCGCCGATTCGACCGAGACCGCCCCTCGGCGGCCGGTCAGGTCCGACGAATGGATCGCCGTTCACGAATCGGCGATATCACCGGCCCGGGACATTATGGCCCCGGTTCGCGGCGATGTCGATGCGTCGATCGATGCGTGTTCCGTCGGCGCACCCTGGGAAACGCTGCCCTCGTTATCCGCCGGGACTATTCTCCGATGATCTTGACGAGCACACGCTTGCGTCGTCGCCCGTCGAATTCGCCGTAGAATATCTGCTCCCACGGGCCAAGATCGAGATCACCATCGGTGACGGCGACCACCACCTCGCGCCCCAT
Organism: uncultured Phycisphaeraceae bacterium; assembly: GCA_964416845.1. Classification (GTDB taxonomy): domain Bacteria; phylum Planctomycetota; class Phycisphaerae; order UBA1845; family UBA1845; genus CAYQFV01. The sequence continues at coordinate 14,334 of CAYQFV010000103.1, forward strand.
GATCTGACGCTTGAGATGGGCGTCACCGTTGTCCTCGCCCGTGCGGTTGTGGCGGTATCGGTCGATCGGTTCGTGCGGCGCGAGTTGCTCCAGCCAGTCGTCGTAGTCTTCCAGCAGTCCCGGCTCGTCGTCGTTGATGTAAACGCTGGCGGTGATGTGCATGGCGTTCACCAGGCAAAGCCCCTCCCGGACGCCGCTCTGGCGGACGCACTGGGCGACGTCACCCGTAATATTAACGAATCTGCGGCGGGCCGGCAGGTCGAACCAGAGTTCCTTGCGGTGCGATTTCATGGACAACGCTCACCTTCGCAGCGGTGGACAGCAGGCTGATCGCAGTGCGGAATTGTATTGGTTTTTGAGAATCGTACCAGGTGCGTCGACCGGTGATGACGTGTGCGAACGCGCAAAGATGTCGGTCAGTCGGCGGCGTTTTCCACCGCATCGAGTCCCCGCTT
>CAYQFV010000104.1:0-14741 GCA_964416845.1 uncultured Phycisphaeraceae bacterium
AATCAACCGCGCATTGGCGTGTCGTACCGAAGCCGGAGCTCCGTAACAACACGACTTGTGCGCCAAATCCATCTGCGGGGCGTCCGGCTTGTAGCTGAGTATCAACCCCGGAGGAACGCGCTGACTGCCCATCTCGACCAACAGGTCGCGCCGATACACGGTGCCGACCAAACCGGGCGGCGCTTGCGCAAACGTCAGCCGGGAATCATCCTCGGTCTCCTCCAGATGTGCGACCATGTTGTCGACCAGCGCCGGGTCAATCAGCGGCCCCGCTGCCGACGCACACACCAGCGCTTCGGCGCCCTCGTCGTTGGCCAGCAACGCAAGCTCATCGGTGCGCGTGTATTCGTCCATACAACACGTGCCGCCCAACCCACCGCGCCAACCGTCCAACGACCATTTGCGCGCGGTGCGCACCAGTTTGCGAAACGGAGCCCCCTCGATCCGACGCGCGCGGACGCGTACACGATTCTTCAACGACGACGGCAACAGCGATCGGCACGACTCCAACTGCGCCTCGGGACAAACGACATAAACCTGTTCCACCGACGTCGACTCCGCCAAACGTGACGCAGTGCGCCCGAGCACCGACAAGCCCGCCACATCCTCCGCCAGACGGCTCTTCGTCCCAATCGGCGATTCTTCCAGGTCAGCTTCTACAACGGCGATGGTTTTCACGATGCGTCGGGCTCCGTTAACACGTCCAGCCGCTCAATCGTTCGTTGAAGGATGTCGACCATGGTTCTAGCGCCGTCTCGGACGCTTTGCACGAAATGCGCATCACGTGACAATTGGTGTAGCGCTCGCTTCGGCCCTGATTTGTTCGTCGCTTCCAGCTTGCGATCCGCCGTAAATCGCCGCAGCTCTGCCATCTGCGTGGCTGAGTTCACAATGCGGTATGCTCGATACGAATCCGTGACCACGGTGCGAAGTTCGTCGACGCGCACCAGCCGTTGATTGAATCGCGGTGGATCGTCGACCAGATCCTCCAATTCTTTCAAAAGCGCCAACATTTCGTCACACAACGCGTCAATTCGCTCGATCTCAGCCACACGTTGGGCCAGCTCGCTTCGCGCAGCCGCGACTTTCGAAGTCTCGTTCCACTGACACTCCCGGCGGTACGCAAATGCCGAGTTCGGTATCGAACGCCCGCAGTGTTGTTCGATGACGTCGGAGAGTGGCATGACGACCGATCCGCGCATCCGAGCACCGCCTTCGGTGGCGTCGATGACCCGTGCCGATGTTGTCGTGAAATCCCGTTCGAACTGCTCCAGATAGGTCAACAGCAGATCGTCCGTGTAGATCGGTCGCCCGTTGATGTCGTTAATGGTGCGCAAGATCGTACGATTGCGAACGATCCGCTCCCACTCCTTGGTCTCCATCGAGTTGAACCGATTCAACTCGCTCCGCCAGGTTTTGTGCACCTCGACGCCGGGGATGTAAAAACAATGTCCCGTGAAGGCGAGGTCTTGCCCGACAAACACGATCGGATCACAGCCCAGGTATTGAGCCAAGTAGAAACACAAGTGGGCCACCGTCGCCCCGGGCGGCAGCCCATCTCGCCCCGCCAACGCAGGCCCGATCAACTGCTCGACAAAACCGCTGTGGAGCAGCGAAACAGGTCCATCATAAGCGTCCAAGACATGCCAACTCACTTTGGGCTCAGCGATCACATGAACATCGCGGACGTCTTGTAGGCCGCTGAAGAACTGCTGTGACATGGAATGAAAATCGAGGGTCGTGACAAAGTCCGGCACAATGCCGCGATCCATCAGCGGCTTGAACATCGATTGAACGGCGATCAAGACCGCCTTGCCCTTCATGGAGGCGAGCAAGTCGATGTTCTTCCGAAGCGAAGGTCCACCCGAAATGACGACCGCCGGGAATCCTTTGAATCGATCGCGTAATACGTTGATGGGCGGCGTGGTGAGATACTTTGGGAGATTGTGCGCGATGTTGCGACACGTTACCTGAGAGTTGCCCACAAGCGTCAACAGCGTCATTCGAGAATAGGCGACGTAGTCGGTGACAACCGTTCGGGCTTTGGAATGAAACCCGCCTGCTATGCGATCAGATGGCGGATGCACAACGATTTGAGCGCCGAGCATCATCAGCGTGTTGTGTGGGCGAAGTTTGTCGTGCACCTCCGCCTTGTCCAGCCTGTCGAGCAAGACGAGTCTGCCCGACTCGATCATGTCCGACAAATCAACGTGTGCGAACGCCGTGGATAGCAGTGGCAAGGAGGGCTCGCAGACGATGATGACGCAACCGCTGCACAGCCGTTCGTAGAGCTCGCGGACGTGATACCCCAACCCCAGGCCGCATACAATGTAGCAGAACTTGTCCTCCAGCGGGATTGTGTCGATCAGCTTCTCGGCTTCCGCCGCCGGGTTGTACTTGCTGTGAAGCAACGTGCTGCCGGCCTCCGATCGCATCCTGCACGTCGGGTCACCGCTTCGCGCCGTGATGATTTCGAATCGGTCGCCGTCCGGCACGTCATCGACGCGTTGCGCCAGCTTCGGATCTTTTCGCCACAGCGCGGACATGTTCCTGACAAACAAGCCCGCCGGCGGGCGCGCGCTTGCCGATCCGGCATTCGAATCAAGCAGGGCGACGGGCGTCGAAGTCGACGAGTCCGGCACGGGAGGCATCCTAGTAGAACACGTGTCCAAGGAACGAGCGGCGCGGGGCACCCCTGGTTAATCGGCGAACACGCACGGATGACTCAACGCAATCTTCAGCGCGCGAAGGTAGTCGTGTCGGGCTATCTCAACGACCCCAAACTGCCGGAGATGAGCCGTCGTGAACTGAACGTCGAGGAGGGAGAACCCCCGCTCGGTCATACGCTGCACCAGGTGGACCAACGCGACTTTCGAGGCATCCGTCTCACGAAAAAACATCGATTCGCCGAAGAATGCTCCTCCCAGCGACACCCCGTACAGCCCGCCGACCAACCGACCCTTCAACCGAGTTTCGACGCTGTGGGCGAATCCCAGTTCATGCAAGCGAGTGTACGCGTCCATGATATCGCCCGAAATCCAAACACCGTCTCGCCGATCGGCGCACGCGGCGATTACGGCCTCAAAATCCTGGTCAACCGTCACCTCAAACCGGGCCGATCGACACAGCCGTCGCAGGTTCTTCGACGCGTGAAATCCGTCCAACGGAAGCACGGCTCGCGGGTCGGGGCTGAACCACATGATTCTCTCGTCGTCGTCAGCCATCGGAAACATTCCGCTGGCATACGCGCTGAGCAAAACGTCCGGCTCCAACTCAGGTAACACCTCCCGACCTCCTCAGCGATCCAATCAGTCAACCACTTTAGCTCGCCAACACCCGGCCACGCCCAGCACGTCCGACGACATGGTTACACAGAATCAACGCTTCCGCCCGCTTGGCAAGTCCCATACAATACTTGGTCGAGGTGGCCGAACGCCACCAAGCGCGGGTCTTCGGGCGACCCCACCAATCTTCCCCAAACGCGAGGTTCGACATGCTTCGTATGCGCACACACAAAGCTGCCATGGCGACGATACTATTCACTGCTACAGGCACGTTCGTCGGTCAACCACTGTCAGCCTCTCCCGTTAATCGCATCGGCGAGATTCTCAAAGATGCCTCGCTGCAAGACCTTCAAGGGCAGGCGATCAACCTTCTGTCGTTCCATACTGATGACGTACTGGTCATCACCTATACCGGCGTCGGGTGCCCAATCGCGGGGCGCTATGCACCGCGTCTCGAAACGCTAAGCCAAAAATACAAAGCCAAGGGCGTGCGCTTCGTCGGAATCAACGCCAACCCACATGACAGCCTCCAGGATGTCGCCGAGGACATCAAGGAGTTGGGGATAACCTTTCCCATGCTCAAAGACGACAGTCAAACACTGACCGCCCAACTCGACGCCAAGACAACGACCGAAGTTTTCGTCATCGATAGAACTCGAACCATTCGATACCGCGGAATGGTGGACGACCAGTACGCCCTTGGTACACAGCGGTCACGCCCCAAGAACAAGTATCTCGAAATCGCGATCAAAGACGTGCTCAAAGGCCGCACGCCGTTCGTTGCTCGAACCGCCGCACCGGGATGCCTCATCACGCGTGGCACGAGCGGGGCGCCGAGTCAACGCGTGACCTATTCTTCCCACATTGCGCGCATCGTGCAAAACAATTGCCAGCCCTGCCACCGAAAGAACCAGATAGGCCCGTTTCCATTGATGACCTACGACAACGTGCGCGGATGGTCAGCAATGATCTACTCCGTTCTCGAAGACCATCGCATGCCCCCATGGAACGCCCCTGCCAAGTTTGACGGCCTTTTCATGAACGAACGCAGAATGCCGGAAAGTGACGAGATGCAACTGCTCGCTTGGATCGACGACGGCATGCCGCGCGGCAACCCTGACGAAGATCCGCCGGCCCGGTCTTGGCCCAAGGGCTGGCGTATCGGGAAACCCGACAAGATATTCTCAATGAAGAGAGCCTTCAAAGTGCCATCGGACGGCACTGTCGAGTATCAGTACTTCAGAATCCCCACGTTCTTCAAGGAGAACAAGTGGATCACAGCCATGGAGGCGAAACCTGGCGCTGCTGACGTCGTTCACCACATTCTCGTCTTCGTTGTTGATGGGAAACAGAAGGTGGACCGAAGTCGAATAGGCTTGGAAGATGGCTTTCTCTGCGCGACCGTACCTGGCGATACGCCGTCAATCTTCCCGCCGGGCGCAGCCAAGAAGCTGCCAGCCGGGGCGACGCTCGTTTTTCAAGTGCACTACACGACCAATGGCAAAAAGCGCAAAGACAAATCCAGTGTCGGAATGGTATTCGCCGATGGCGACGCCAAGCAGGAAGTGCACACAAGAGGGATCCACAACCTGACGTTCCAAGTTCCGGCGGGCGCTAGTGCGCACGAAGTTCGCGCGGAATACACTCTGCCCGAAAACGTCAAGCTTCTCTCCTTATATCCACACATGCATACTCGAGGAAAAGACTGGACATACGTCGCGCATTTTCCAGATGGGCGAACTCAGGAATTGCTTTCAGTGCCTCGCTATGACTTCAACTGGCAGGAGTCCTACATCCTGAATGAACCAATCGACCTGCCCAAGGGCACGCGCGTGGAATGCATCGCACACTTCGACAATTCAGAAGCCAACTTTGCCAATCCCGATCCGACGTCACCCGTTCGATGGGGCGAGCAAACATGGGAAGAAATGATGATCGGCTACATCGACTACATCCCCGCCCGGTGAACCGCGCCGGACAGAACGTCAACAAGCCAACCCTCCGTCACTCCCGTGGCCAGCCGCCCGCACCCGGTTGCTACGCGCCCAACCTCAAAAACGCGCGAGCTACAACCTTGTCGCACGAACGTCGCCAAGCGCATCTTCCAATCGCGCGAAAGGCACCACCCGCGCTGGATCTGCGATGCAGGAATAGTCGGTAACTGTATATTGTGCAAGTGTTTATGGTTATTCGCCTCGGCGAGCGGGATGATGCCGGCTTCCGCGAGTGGTCCACCCGACGACAAACCTGCTCGCGCCGCACGATCGTCGTGGTGCAATACAATTAATAGAGTGTAGCGTTTTCTCGAAGGCGGTGATTCCGAGTGTCGTCCCCGGCTACGTGGATTCGTTGCTGTTGAAGCCGATGCATTTGCAGATTCGATCGAAATCGTCGACGGTTCGGAATTCGATCATGACGTGTCCGCTTCCTTTCGGTCGTCCGAGCTCGATTCGCACTTTTGTCTTGAGGATCATCTCGAACTTCTCTTCCAGCTCGCGAATATGAGCTTCCGGAGTAGGTGGCGGAGGGGCTTCTTCCTTCGTGCGAGATCGCCGCGGCCGTTCCCTTCGGACGAGCGACTCAAGTGACCGCACAGATAGGTTCTTCTCGACGACATCGGCTGCAAGCTCCATTTGACGTAGCTCATCTGTGACACCCAAGAGTGATCTCGCATGTCCCATGCTAATCTGGCGTCTTGAGACCAAATCCTGAACACTTGTCGGAAGTTCAAGAAGTCTAAGGTAATTTGCCACTGTAGACCGATCTTCACCGAGTTTTCGTGCCACGACATCAGGCCGGATGTTGAATGCTTCGCAGTAGCGACGATATGCGAGTGCGCGATCGATGGCGTTGAGGTCTTCACGATGGATATTTTCGACCAATGCCCATTCGAGCATATCTTCATCGGTCGCTTCCCTGATGACCACCGGAACGGTTTCTAGGTTGGCGGCGCGAGCGGCGCGCCAGCGTCGCTCGCCGGCGATGATCTGTAGCTTGTCACCGTTGGCACGAACCACAATCGGCTGAACGATACCGCTCGTCTTGATCGAGCGGGCGAGCTCGCGAATGCTCGATTCATCAATCGGGCCTCGAGGCTGGAAGGGGTTGACGGTGATTCGGTCAACGGAGACATTGTCCATCCGCGTTTTTGGTATCGTGGCTGTCGTCGTTGTCGGGCCGGACGCAGGATGGACGGCGGTGCCAGATGTCGAGTGCGTCGATTCTGGCTTATCCGCGTTTGAGAGATCCCGTCGATCGTGCGGCGTGCCCTGCGATCCATCCGGTCTCGAGTCGTTCTCGGCTAGATCGGGCGAGAGCGGGGGTGGTGACGAGCCATAGTTCGGAATGAGCGAGCTAAGTCCTCGGCCAAGGCGTTTCTTGTCCATGTTTGTTCCTTCAGTATGATCGAGTTGCCGAAAGAGCGTATTATTGACTCAACCCCAGGGGCGCCGCAAGTCTTGCTCTTTGTTTCACGTGAAACAGTCGGCACGTTAATCGGCGAAACGGTTTTGTTGACAGGCATGGCGATCGGACGACGTCATTATGAAGATGAGAGACGCGATCCACGCGCCGTGTAATGAGTACGATCCCGAAGAGCCGGTGATTGAAGCTATCGCTCAGCGCGATCGCTTCGCCTTCGAGGAGTTCGTTCGACGGAATAGCGGCTGGGTCCGAAGTGTCGCGTTTGGGGTTCTCGGCAACGCAGAGGATCTTGACGACGTGTGTCAATGTATATGGAAAAATGTGTGGAATAAAACACAAACAATCACCGAAACGAGTAAATGGAAATCGTGGCTGTATATCATTGCGAGAAACGTGGCCGTCGATTCCGGTCGAGAACGAACGAGGCGGCGCAGGATGGCTTCACGATTATTGTCGGAGTCGAACGGACCTGCGTCGGCTGGGTCAGCAAGCGAGCGAGCCATTCGCGAGGAGCGCAAGGCTGTCGTGTTTGATGCGATCGCGCGTTTGCCGGCGCTTTATCGCGAACCGTTCGTTCTGCGGCATCTAGAGGAAATGAGTTACAAGCAGATTTCGGACGTGATGTCGTTGCCGGTGGATACAGTCGAAACGAGGCTCGTGCGTGCCCGCCGGATGTTACGCGATGCACTGCGGGGCGAGGTCTAAGATATGCAACCCAACGAAGACGATAGGTTGGAAAAGCTCATTGGTCGCCGGCTGGACGACGCTTTGTCGGCTTCGGAAGAACTCGAGCTGAACCGGGCTTTGATCCGTTCGCCGGAGCAGCGGCGTATGCTTGATGAGTCCGAGCGTATTGCGGCGCTGGCAGGCGAAGTTTTGCGGGAACGGGTCCGCGGTTCGAGTGGCGTACTTGATTTCGATGCGATCACCGGCGGCCAAGATCATGCCGCGCCGGCCAAACGGCATTGGTGGATGGTTCCGGGCGTGGTGGCCGCTTGTGTCGGATTGATGTTCTTGGGCCAATTGTACGGGCCGACTCGGTCGGATGATGGGTTGCGCGTTGTTGAAGGGCGCGGGCCGACGAGTTTTTCCAACGCTCGCGATGCGGGTGGCGATGGCGTGTCGATGCTGAGCGACGGCGTTCCGGTCTCGGCAGGGGCGCTTCGTAGGGTCAGCAGCAACAGTGTCTTGGATTGGCGGCGCGATGCGGGCGTGTTCGGCATCGTTGGGGATGACGGGAACATTTACCTCATCGAAGTCGAGCGAACCCGGACATCGCGGCAGCCGCGTTCGGTTTCCAATCCAAAGATGCGTCTAGTGCGAGATGATCTCTAGTTTTTCAGGGCGGACACAGCTCTCTTCGGATACTTGTATAGGAGTACGATCATGAACGGTACGTTGGTGCGAACGGTGCTCGTGGCTATCGGATCTACTTGGGCACTGAGCGGATTCGCCGGTGCAGGGGAAGATGGGCCGTGCAAACTGGAATTCATTGGCGACAACGGCGATGCGCAAACGATCGTCGTGAAGTGCTTGCAGTCAGGAGATGGCACGTCGGGAGAGGTTCACAGGATTGTCGTTGCAGATGGGCAGGGGCAGGGCACGCCGGGAGAGGCGGGCGATGCTCGTGCAATCTTTTTTCAGCCTGACGGAGGTCGTCAGGCTGTGAGTCTCGTCGTCGATGCCGACGGGACCGACGACGTGAACCCTAACGATGGCTGGCTCGGCGTGCAGGTGGGACAGGCGCAGGACGGCGATTCTGAAGCGGGTGGCGTGACGATTCTGAACGTTGCGAAGGGAAGCGCAGCCGAAGATGCGGGGTTCGAGCAAAACGACGTCGTTGTTGAGTTTAATGACGTTCCGATCGACGGCGATCTTGCGAGCTTGGTTGAGCAGATTCGGCAGGCGGGCGCTGGTACCCACGTGAAATTCACCGTGCTGCGGAATGGCGAGCGACGCACGTTGGCGACGACCCTCGGTTCGCGTGCGGACATGAAGACTTTTGAATGGGTGTTTGAGTCGGCCCCGGATGCCGTTTTGCATGACAATATTCGCATGACGGGGCGTTGGTTGCTTCGAGGTGACGACAACGAGTGGCATGTTGGCGACCTCACCGATCTTTCTGACTTGCGGAACAATCTTCCGGTTGAAATTCTCGAAGCACTGCCAGGCAACGAAAGCCGAACGGTAAAAGTATTCGTCAATGACGGCGGGACGTCGGTGACGACCACCGTGGTGAAGGACGGCGTGTCGATCACGGTAGAGCGTGCGGACGGCGGCGAAATCGTCGTCACTCGCAAGATTGAGGGCGAGAACGGAGAAACCGTCACCCATTACGCGAACGAGGAGGAGCTAGCCGCGGCGGACCAGGAGGCATATGATATCTATTCCGAATCAACCAATCACATGGTGATCAGAATGGAGCCGGGCGGTCCGGTCCCGAACATCGACCTCAACTTGGACGGCGGCGATGTGGGCGCTGGTGACATTTTGGAGAACATTCGAATTGAGTTGAAAAACGCTTCGGAAGGTTCCTCCGGATTGAAAGATCGCGTCTTCACGTTTGGTGGCAAGGGTGCGGATTTTTCGACGTTCAAGTTTCGCGAAGCGCGGGCGCGACGGAGTATTCATGAAAACGCCGACGGCACCATTGAGGTCATCGTGCGCAAGGGTGAAAACGAATTGGTGACCCACTACGACAGCGCTCTGGATCTTGAAGACCGGGATCCGGCATCGTATAAGGCCTATCAAGAATTAACTTCGAACGACGAGTAGTCGATCGACGTTGCGAGCTGATTGGGTGATGGTCCACCGGGCAGCAGGGAAACCTGCTGTCCGGTTTTGATTGGGTGGTGGCTTCCGAGTTCGGTTGGCCTACCGGGCGTGCGATCTCGGGGCGAAGGTCGCTTTCGATCATGCTGCCGCGGCAAGCGTGCAAGAGCGTCGAGAGATACGTGAATCCGGAAACGTCACAAACCGACCATAGCCTGTTCTAATTCGCGGCGATCTGCCATTGGGATTGGTCCAGGAAGTGTCGCCACGCGCTGTATTTGCGATCGGACACTTCGACGGTCAATACGGGGCTGCGCCTGGGTCTGGTCGGAGTGGTGAGCAGGCGCATTCCTGCCTTCTCGGGCGTTCGGCCGCCTTTTTTCACGTTGCACCTGAGGCAGCAACAGACGATGTTGTCCCACGACAGCGGGCCGTTCTGCGAGCGCGGCACGACGTGATCGAGGCTCAATTCGCTGGGTGGAAACTTTTTCGCGCAATATTGGCAACGGTGCTTGTCGCGGGCGAGAATGGTTCTGCGATTCAATTTGAGGATTTGCTTGTTGACCTTGCTGTAGGTCAAGACGCGGATCACTTTGGGGACGGCTAGATAAAAACGCACTGCGCAGACCCAGTCGAATTCACTCGGATCACATTCTCGCTGAATCTCGCTAAGCTCGACCCAGTCGTCGAAATCGTACGATACATATCGACCGTCCTCGACGTGCACGATCTCTGCCACCGGTAGATCGCGGCAATTGCGTTTGAAGAGTAGGGAAAGCGCTCGGCGAGCGCTGATGACGCGAAGAGCCGCGTAATGTGCGTTGAGCATCAGGACGTTGGCACAAAGACCGGACGATCGACCGTTGCCGTTTCCGTTACCGTGATGTTGTCGTGTTGATGCTGCGAAAAGGACACCTCCCGGATCGCCCAGAGTACGTCTACTACACGCCTAATTCTAGTCGATCGGCCTTTCTAACTCAACCCTCGTCTCCCCGAGTTCGCTCGGCTTAGCAGGACGAGAAACACTGGTGCGCCGATCACGGATGTCATCACGCCGATCGGTAGCGTGGACGCGCCGACGTGTCGACCGGTGATGCTGGCGTACCACAGCGGGGCCAGCCGAGTAAGCCAGTCGCAAACGACCAGGAAAACGCCGCCCCAAAGCCCAGCGATCGGCAGCAGCAGGCGGTGGTCGCGCCCGAGGCCCAATCGAACGATGTGCGGGACCAGCAACCCAACGAAACCAATCGGGCCACACGTCGACACCACGCATGCCGTCGCGAGCGACGCAAACGCTATGGTCACCAAGAGCAGAGAACGAACCGGAACGCCGCGCGATGCTGCGATGTCATGCCCCAGATCGAATTGGTTCAGCGCTTTGGCGTGATACATTAGAACGATCCACGCAAGGATCAACGGCCCGGCGATAGGCGTCACCGCGCCGTAGCCAACCCCTTCCAGGCTGCCCATCATCCACCGTACCACGGTGAACGTTTCGTGAACGTCGGCGATGTAAGTCACGAACATCATCATCGCGCCACAAAACAGACCGATGGTCACACCGGCAAGAACCAGCGCGTTGCCAGCCAATCGAAAGGTGGTTCCCGCGAGCATGAAGACCAGCGCGACCACGATCGCCGAACCCGCCAGAGCGCACCAAGACGTCGCCCCCAATCCTAGGTAGACGCCGACGAAACCCAGCTTCATGCCGATCAGGTGGCCTAGCGATCCGCCGCTGGCCACACCGAGCGTATAGGGTGTGGCGAGCACGTTGCGAAACAACGATTGGAACACCGCCCCACACAATGCCAACGTCGCACCTGCAACCATGGCTGTCACGGCGCGGGGCAGACGAAGTTGAAACGCGATGTAGTGCGTGGTCGACTCCGGCACGCCCCAATGACGCCACGCATCCACAACACCGATGGGCTGCGAACCGATCCCGGGACTGACCGCCAACACCAGCAATGCCGCTATGCCGCTTATCGTTACCCAGATCACGAATCGGGACGTGGTCAACGTGGAGTGATTCATGGCGTGTTCGCACCCGTTCTGCCAACCGGCAACACCCATCGCCGCGAACTACCTGGATTGGCCAGCGTGTGAAATACCACGCCGTACACTTCCCGGAGCGCTTCGGGGGTCAACACCGCTTGGGCGGGACCGGCAGCCGCGACGCATCCTGCCGAGAGCAATACGAACAAATCACAGTGTTGGCCGGCCAAGTTGAGATCGTGTGTCGCCATGACGACGGCCATGTCTTGCGATCGCGACAGGTCGCCCAAGAGTTCCAAGACCCGCAACTGATGGAACGGATCGAGCGCCGATGTGGGTTCGTCGAGCACTAGGACGGACGGTTCTTGAGCGAGCGCGGCGGCAAGAAAAACACGTTGCTGTTCGCCAGCGGAAAGCGTGTCAAGCGTTCGATCGGCAAACCGCAACGTGTCGGTGATTCCCAGCGTTCGTTCCACCATTTTGTGATCGGCAGGCGACTCGAAAATGCCGAAGCGCCGATGTGGGTAGCGGCCGCGAAGGACAACGTCGTAGACGACGAGATCGGGTGGAACGCCCGGCGACTGCGGGAGAAAAGCTATGGTTGACGCGCGCCGCCGGACAGGGACGGCCGAAATGGGCTCGCCCCCCAGATAAACCACGCCAGCAGTTGGTCGTAACAGGCCGCAAAGAATCCGAAGCAACGTGCTCTTGCCTGCGCCGTTCGGACCAAGAACGGCAAGCATTGATGCCGGCCGAATCTGCAAATCGAGCGGACCTAGGACGTTCGGGCAACGCGGATAGCCGAATTGCACAGCCCTGGCGCTGAGGACAGCTTTGTCATTCACCGGTGCGAAGCTCCGGGTGAATCAGTGACAGCAACAGTTCTGCGGCGAGAATAACGCGATCCGAAGGAATCGTCAGGAACGGCTGGGTCACGAAATGAACTTGTCCGCTTTGGACGGCTTGAACGCTTGTCAGTTCTCGCCACTGATTCAAGAGTCGGCCCCGCCGCGCACGGTCAATCACCTGGTCGGGCATGGATTCGATGATGACGGTCGGATTTCTGGCAACGACTTCCTCGAGGCTGACGGTCGGATAACGCGTGTCCTGATCCGAAAAAATATTGTCACCGCCGGCGATCTCGATGATCTCGTTGAGAAAAGTGCGTCGTCCCACCGTCATGAGCGGCGTGAGGCTGTCCGGGTTGCGCAGCGTGAACAACACTTTTACCTTCGGGCGGGTCGTCGCTCGGGTCGCGATCGATTGAAGCTTCGTGCGGATGTGGTGTACCAGCCGTTTCGCCTGGGGACGTCGATCCAACAGATCGCCCAACTCGCGAATCGTTCGGTAGAGGTCGTCGAGCGTCTCGACCCGGTCGTTGTAGATCTGAATGCCATGGTCGATCGCGAGGCGGCGAATCGGCTCGCTCGCCGACCCCCTGCCTCTCAATATGATGAGATCCGGGTGAAGTGCGAGGATGGCTTCAAGATCGGGATCGCGGAGTCCGCCGATTTTGGGCAGGGATTTGAGGTCAGCTGGAAAAGTGCAGAACCGGCCGACACCGACGAGGCGATTCGTCGATCCGAGCGAGCAGATGATTTCGGCCGCGTTGGGGGCCAGCGCAACAATACGAACGGGGCGTTGGCTCGCACTCGGCTGTTCCGCGACCGAAGACGCTCCCGCCAACCAGACCAATGCAACGGCGGCGACCCGGCAGAACGTCGCGGTTTCGAGGACCAGGAAGCGAGCAGCCGGGCATTTCACTCGACAGAAACCTGCTCGGCGGCCGATGTTCAAGAGTAGGTCTGGGATCCGTCGCATCGGAACTTCCCGCGCGTGCGCACCATCAATTGCCTCGGTGACCCGCGCGACCGCGCGTAGCCCAGTCATGGCGGTGATCGCCGCCCTCGGTGACGGCGACCGCCTGCCTTGCTGCGATCGTCGATGGTCACCGGCAGAATCCGTGGTTCCACCAGCGTGATGATCCGCGGAGGGCGCATCTAACCGCGTTACGGCTTCTCCGTCAAGAGATTCATGCGGCTGCAACCGCGGCGTGGCGAGAGGGTACAACAAGCAGGACAATACAGCCGCAACCCTTCCGCATCGCTTGCCGCGGACGAGTTGATCGGAAGTGGACACGATATGAAATCCAGCGACAATGCCCGACCGTGGTGGTATCGGCGCGTTCGCGCCCGAACGGTCGCTTTGCGTTTTTGGAGCAATGGGCTGCGTCGTACTGTGAAAGTGAGGCCGATGGTAAGAGTTTGCTTGGGAAACATCTTGATCTTGGCAGTTGCCGCGCCCGCGTGGGCATCTGACGACGTCCAGAGTGCCAGCAACGGCATCCTCGCTCATTTGACAACGGCGAAGCGCCACATAAACGTTGGCGCTCCCATTTGGGTCCAATTCCTGATCGAAAACGCCTCGGATGAACAGGTTCCGCTTCTTGTAGCGGGAACCGAGCCGCAAGACGATCCAGACGTTCAGGGACTGCCGCTGGCCCATGTGTTCAGCGGTGACGCTTACTCGGCGCTCACCATTCAGAACGAAGACCAGCGCACGTGGACCGTGGCGACGAACTATCACCCGCCCGCGAGGGCGCCGGTTGTGATGCTTGCGGAACACGCGTCGATCGGGATCACGCTGGACGTTCGCAGGTACTACCCCGCCCTTCGATCACCGGGGATCTATCGATTGAAATGGTCGCCCTACGGTGGAGTCGTCGAATCGAACGTGTTGATGATTCGCGTCGCCCCGTTGAAACAAGCTGAGATCATCACCGACTTCGGCGAAATGAAAGTACGCTTCTTTTACGACGATGCCCCCAACACCGTCGACAATTTCATCGAGCTGGCCCAAAAACGATTCTACGACAATCTTTCGTTTCACCGAATCTTGTCAGGGTTCTGCATCCAAGGAGGGTGCCCGAACAACGACGGAACCGGCATTCGCCCGGACGGCATCAAGCTCGAGAGCGAAATCTCTGGTCGCCACCAACGGCGCGGCATGGTCAGCATGTCCCTGCTCGACGACGACCTCGATTCCGCAAGCTGCCAATTCTTCATCACCAACACCACCGTCCCGGAATGGGACGGCAAATACACCATCTTCGGCGAGTTGGCCGATGAAGATTCGTTCGCGACGTTGGATCGGCTGATGGCTACTGCCACCGATCAGACCGGACGACCGATCGACAAAGTCTACATCCGATCCATCAGGATCACCGATGCCCCACCGGACGACCAGGATTCGCAAACGAATCGCTAG
>CAYQFV010000105.1:0-2111 GCA_964416845.1 uncultured Phycisphaeraceae bacterium
GTCGACGCCCTGTGGAATCGTGCGAAAGAGATGACCGGATCGTCGGAAGAGGCGTTGCGGCTGCTGGGGGATTTTGCGATCGAGGAAGGATTGAAGCTGAAGCACCCGTACAACACGGGGTTGACGCACGACGGGCCACTGTCACCCAACGACAAGTCGGGGCACTTCTTCGCCCACGCGATGTGGCGGTATGACGATCTTCATCGTCTCGTTCACGTGGCAGGTTTGAACAGCGTTGCGTGGGAAACCGTGGGAGAGTTTCGAAGCTGGTTCGGTGAGGGCAAGGGCTTCAACTGGCGAGACATCTGGGCGAATCGCTTGGGATGGGAGTTTGCGGAGCGACTGTTTGACTGCAGCGACCAAGAGAGAACGCTCATCATGCCGAGCGACGTCATCGCCCACGCAGACCTACAAAGGCCGATCGAAGTGACCCAACAGGAGTGATCAACGCTACCCGGCGCTGCTTGACACGAGTATACGCGTTGCGTTGGCGGGAAACGTCGAAGCTCGGTCAGCCGGACGACTCGTTGCCGTAGCCTACTTAATTGTCCATCGCAGTTCTGCGAAGATCATACGTGGCGTTTGGGCGTCATTGAGGAACAGTGACGATCCTTCGTAGTGATCTCGATCGAGAAGGTTCTTAACGCCCACGGTGATCGACGCGTCATCGTCTTGGAATTCGTATTCAGCCACAAGATCTAGACGATAGTACGGATCGATCCGTCGCGGAACAAACGGGTTTGCGGGGTTCGGCGATTTGACCGCGTCGACGTAGAACAGGTTCGATGAAAAATGCAAATCATCCGTCGCATCATAACGAGCCCCAACCATGAACTTGTGCTTCGGCGGCGTGATATAATCTCGACCCGTGAACGGCTGGGAAGCGCTCCAATTCAGTTGCTGAAACGTGTAGTTCGCGAGCAGCGTCAGTTTGTCACTCGCGGCATACTTGGCGTCCATTTCAAATCCGTACAGGTCGGCTGACCCGGCGTTGCCGAAGTTGTATTGGATCAACCCGGGCGGGCCGAGCTTCGGAGTGAACGCCTGAACGTCTTCATAATCATGCCAGAATGCATTGGCCGTCAGATCCAGTTTGTCGCCAATGCGCCCGCGATACCCAACTTCGTATGCGATAAGCGTCGTCAGGTCAAAACCGCGATCGGCAGTCACTTGCGTCAATCCGTTTAGCAGAGGAAAGTTCGTGAATCGTCCCGCGGCGGATGGCATCTGGAACGCGCGGGAGACCGCTGAATAGATGATAGAGTCTTTCGCGACTTCATAGCTGAGTGACGCGCGGGCGCTCGGCTGGAATCCACCATATGTGTCGTAGTCGATGCGTCCACCGAGGTCAAAGGTCCAACGCGGAGCAAACCGCCACTCCTCTTGGGCGTAGAAACCGACGATTGCAGCGGTGACGAAGTTCTTTTCGAGCATACGCGGACTCGCGTTGCCCGCATCGACGAGGTCCATGCGCGTGTCAAACCCCCATGTCCGCGTTCGGCCCTCATCGGGTTCGGAGGTCTCGCTGAACAGTAAGCCGAATTGTTGATAGCGGTAGTCAATGGCCGACACACCAGGCGATGCGTGGAAGTCATTGACGTATACAGTCAGGTCGTGACTGTTGTTGGGTCCGTTGGCATGCTGCCATGTCCCGACGACAAACGACGCTTGTGAGCCAGCCTGACGTTTGCCGCCGAATCCTGCCAGCGGCGTGGACGGAAACCCACCATCGACCACAGCGCTGCCAAGCGAAAACGTGAATGTGTCATCGGAGCTCGCTTCATACACACCATGCAACGCGATTCGGCCACCTTTGAAATCGTCGTTGAGATTGCCCAGCAGCGAGCCTCCCTTGCGAAACCCGTCGCTCGCCTCATATTCGCCCGACAAACGCCACCGAAGCTTTCCCTCGGTCGTTGCGTATCCTACGTGCTGCTTGAACGTCCCACGGGATCCCCCCGACGACGTCAGCGTGAACCCGAGCTGGTCGGTAGGATCCTTGGTGATGATGTTGATCACACCGTTCATCGCGTTCGCTCCCCAGGTGACCCCACCCGGGCCGCGGATGACTTCGATCCGAGCGATGTCTTCCAGTTGAAAAGGCCAACTCG
>CAYQFV010000105.1:2211-14699 GCA_964416845.1 uncultured Phycisphaeraceae bacterium
GGGCCGCGGATGACTTCGATCCGAGCGATGTCTTCCAGTTGAAAAGGCCAACTCGCCCACAGCGTACCGCCGAAAAACGAGTCGAAGAGCTGACGCCCGTCGACCAAGACCAGTACCTGGTTCGATATCAATCCGTGGAAGCCTCTGGCAGACACGGCAGCATTGCCGAACGAAAGGTCGGCCACATCCACTCCGGGGACGAGTCGCAACGCGTCGGGAATGGACCGCGCGCCTGCGTGGCGAATGTCATCAGCCGTTACAATGCTCATCGCGTAGGGCACTTGGGCAAGGCGCTGCGGACGGCGCGTGGCAGTGACCACCACGGGAATATCCAATTCAAAAAGCGCCATCTCGTCGTCACCGTCGTCGAAATCGGGCGCAACTGCCGACGCAGACGACTGCGACTGCTCGCCCTCGTCTGCAGTTGGTGCTTGCGCTTCGACGTTCTCCGCCATGCACAGCACCGCAGCAAACGTCGCGGTCAGTAGTACCGACCACCATGGGCCCAGTCGTGCGTCACTCATGAGTCGACGAGGCTTGTGAGGGCGCGTGGTGCAACAACGGATCGCAGGTGCAAACATCACTTGTCTCCAAATCGAACGGTATTGGCTCCGACGCGGCTCGGATCCAATCGAATGCCGATGATTCTGGCAATGTGGAGGTTGACCGCAGTGTCGGCGCGGCCGGCATATTGAATCGGGGCGGAGAAAACATTCTTCCCGTCAAGAATCTCGAGAACAAGTTTGGCGGTTTGCCGACCGACATCGTTGCTGTCGAAGGATTGCCCTGCCAGCGCGCCCGCCTTAACGATATTCCTGGAGAATCCCCACACTGGCACCCGGTTCCTCGCCCCCCACACAAGCAGATTGCGAATGTTCGGCGAATTAAAGACCTTCGCATCGGGGATCATCATCACGCCGTCGCACGCGGCGCTTTCGATCGCGAGGATCGCCTTCGGAAATGCCTGTCGATCGGCTTTGATAGCAGTTATCCGGATGCCGCGAGATGCGGCCGCCTCTTTGATCGACTGCACCGTGCGTTGTGTTGCCAAGCTGTGGAGCACGGCGATGTGCGTGGCATCGGCATCGACACGTTGAACCCAGGAAATGCGCGCCGCCGGGGACAGGTCCGATGACACGCCAACAACGCGCGTGCCGTTCGATCCCGCGGAGTTGATGAACGACGCATCCAGAACGTTGGGAACGAGGAAGTACACCACGGGGATGCCTGGCGATGCTGACACGACTGTTTCGCTTGCTTTCAATCCCGCCGTGGCAATGACATCGGGTTGAAACTGCAGAACCCTCTCGACCAGTTGCGACGCTTGGACCGCGTCTGCGCGTTTGGGCAAGACGAACAGCTCGACGTCGCATGATCGGGCCGACAATTCATCACGCAGAACGTTGGACGCATCGCGGTAGCTCGAAAGCGAGCCGCGCAGCACTGCGATACGCGGCTTGGTCTTTCGCTGGTCCGCCGTGGACGAAGGCGCGAACGCCGTGACAACCATCGCCGTCACGCCGCACAAACAAAATACGCGACCGGTGGCGAAGATCCTGACGATCAACGCGAGGGGCTTTGGTTTGAGCGCATTCATCGCGTGCAGTGACGTCATGACATTTCGAGAATCGGGAACTGCGTAACAGTTCATGCATCCAGCCGGCACGAGCGACCGATGGGCGCCAATGCGCGTGTTATCGGAGGATCAGGCGCATTCCCCAAGTCTAAAGCGTGTTTGGCACGCCACATGACACGCCAATCCGGACGGCCAACGTTATCGGACGTTCAGGACGCGATGTTTTGGTTGTTCGGAAGGTCTTATCACCCGATGAACACTCCAAGAAGATGGTCCGCGCCGAAATGACCGAAAAAAACGGTCCGCCCGTGATTTGACCCGAGCGTTCGCCGACGTTGGATCAGCCCGTACGATAATGCGTGTGAGCCTTAGGACGCTGTGAGCTTCATGTCGAGTTGGGGACTCAAAACCAGGTCGATCGCTTTCTGTGTTGCGCTCTTGTTTGGGTCGGCCGTCACATTGGCATCGGCACTGATCTGGCAGTTTTACCAAGACTCGCTAGCGTCGATGCGCAGCGACGCCGTGTTGTACACCCAGGCGATCGCCTACAACGCAGAAGACGATGTGCTTGTCAACGATCGAACCGCGTTGCAGCGATTGGTCAACGGGACCGCTCACAACAAAACAGTTCAACTCAGCAAGATCGTCGGACACGACGGCGAGACTGTGGTCGAGTATCGTCGCCAAGATCCGTTCGCAACCGATCCTTCGCTCCGATGTGAGGGCGTGGCATCTGCCCGTGTCGCGACATCGGGCGTGTGCGTCGAGGCGACGCGTCGGCAGATGCTCGTCTCCGTGCCGATTGTGCGACGCGGCGAATCTCTGGATCTGGGTCTACTCGACGATTCAGAAAACGCACACGATGAAAAGTCGCTCGGGACGGTGCGCATCGTCTATAGCCTTGACCAACTGCACGACGCGCTCAGGCGGCGGGTCGTTTCCAGCATCTTCATCTTGACCGCCGTGCTGATGGTGGGCGTGGCGGTCACGGTGTTGGCCATGCGTCAGTTGCTCACGCCGGTGTACGACCTGGTCGAGTCCGCCACGAGCTTTGCGGACGGTAGACTGCACCGGCGGGCATCCGAGAAGGCGCCCGGGGAATTGGGTCTGCTGGCCAAGGTGTTCAACCGAATGGCGGACACCCTCGCTGAGCACACGACCAATCTTGAATCGCAAGTACGAGAACGAACCGCAACGATCGAACGGTACGCCGAGACAGTGGAGCGAAACAATCGCGAGTTGCGAGAGGTCAACGAAGCCGCCGAAGCGTCCAATCGCGCCAAGTCTGAATTCCTGGCAAACATGAGCCACGAAATCCGCACTCCGATGACGGCGATCGTCGGCTTCGCGGAGCAGTTGAATCAGGCAGATCTTTCCGACGAAGACCGCCGCAAGGCAGTTGACACCATTCAGCGGAACGGCAAACACCTCGTCGAGGTGATCAATGATATTCTGGACTTGTCCAAGATCGAGGCCGGCAAGTTTGAAGTTGACTGCGTGGAATGCTCTCCCGCGCAGATCGTTTGTGATGTTGCCTCTTTGGTTCGCGTGACAGCCGATGCGAACGGTATTGGGTTTCGCGTCCAATTCACGGGCCCGATCCCCTCGATCATTCAAACTGACCCGATGAGGTTACGTCAGATCCTGTTCAATCTCCTGAGCAACGCCGTGAAATTCACGGAGTTTGGGCAGGTGGACTTGCGGGTTCAGCTTCTGCAATGTGACGGGGCGGCGGAAGAGGGCAAGTCGGACCCCATGCTGGAATTCGCTGTGTGCGATACGGGCATTGGGATGACTGCGGAACAGATCGGCGGATTGTTCCAATCCTTCCATCAAGCGGACAGCTCGATGTCGCGTCGTTACGGAGGAACGGGCCTGGGGTTGGCGATCAGCAAAAGGCTCGCGAACATGCTCGGTGGTGACATCAGTGTTAACAGCGAGTATGGCGCGGGAAGTACGTTCCGGTGCGTCATTACCACAGGGTGCCTCGACGGCGTTCCGATGCTCGACAACCCAACTGAGAGCTCGTTTGGCGTGGGTGACCCAACGACCGCAGGGTCGCCATCGGAAGATGACGGGCTTCTGCACTGCCGTGTATTACTCGCGGAGGACGGGCCTGACAATCGACGGTTGATCTCCCACATCCTCAAGAAGGCGGGCGCAACCGTCACCGTTGCCGAAAATGGACAGCTTGCCGTGGAACGCGCCCTGGTCGCTGAAGCAGCCGGCGACCCGTTCGATATCATTCTCATGGACATGCAAATGCCGATCATGGACGGCTACGAGGCAACCACGGCCCTACGACGACGTGGTTGCACCACGACGATCATCGCTCTGACGGCCCACGCGATGACCAGCGACCGAAGGAAGTGTCTCGACGCGGGATGTGACGACTACGCAACCAAGCCCATCGCCCGCCGAGCACTTGTCGAAATCGTTCGCAAGCACGTCGGGACACGTGCTGCCACGGAAACCACGTAACCCGTTGGACTTCGCCGTCACCGACCCCACCACCAGCGCCCTCAAGAGATGCCGCTCAAGTAGTGAATCATCACGTACTCTTCGGCGGTGCGCTTGGGGCCTGGCAGGTCGGCGAGCTTGCGCGCCGTCGCCTGGAGATTGCGCGATCGAAAGAATTCATAAAACAACGACGCAATGTCTCGCGTGGAACATCGCATCGCGTCGCCAAGTGCGACACTGTGGACGCCGGTCGCGCTCATCTCTCGGGCCAACCGATCGAGCTCTTCCGACGATGTGCCGAACAAGAACTCGCGAAACGCCTCAATCTCGTCGTTGCTGTGATCCGGCCGAGCAAAGTAGTCCACAAACTGTGGATCGCCGCCCGCCTCAAACAGCGCGAAGATTTCCTGCGTGCCAAACAGCGTACCGCCGGTAATCGAGATACGCTGTCGCGCCTCCCACGTCGCCTCCAACAGCGGGAAGAAATCGTGAATGCGATACGTCAAGCGACCTTCCCAAATCTGCGCGAGCGCTTCGACCGATTTGCGTCGCACCGAACGATCGAGACGTTCGTCGCTCGCGATGCCGGAAAGAACTTCCTCAACGAGCTTGGTGTACAGGCAGAAGCGCAGGCGTTGCGTTGCCTTCGCGCCCAGCGCGTCAGCCTGCTCGGCGGGGAACACCTCCCGGCAAATATGACGCAAGAGGCGATAGAAGTTGCTCTCCGCCATGTCGATTGCACGCCCGAGCAGCGCCCGGGTGGGCAAATGGAACTCGAAATTCGCAGCGTTCGTGCGACTGAGCGAGTCGATCAGCGTGTTAAGACCCCGCTGCCGCTGCCCAAGGGATTGGTTGCCGAAAGGTGACGGGTACTGCGCCAAGACATCGCCAAGCCGGTCGAGATTGACGATCTCGCGCTCGATGGTCACGGCGAGTTCGCGCGCCACCGTGCTCTGCTCCGCCCGCACCGCGACGTAGATGTCGTTGATCGCCGCCTGCTCTTCATGGCTGAACGGCGTGTTGTGACCGTAATCGATCGTGGGACGATGCGTCATGCAGGTGACTCGCGGCCGGCCGGCTCGTTAGTTCGCTATGATTGGCCGTGGGCGTCGTCCACAACCAGGGCTTCCAAACGCTTGATCTGCTTGCGCATGGTCCTAATGCGCTGCACCAGGTCCGGCAGTTTTCGCAACGCCGCCTGCTGCCGGAGAAAACGTCGGTGCTCGGTTGCGGGCAAACCACGAACCGTTGTCCCACCATCCACATCGTTCATGACAGCGGACGGTGCTGCAATCATAGCGCCGTCACCTATGTGACAATGATCGGTCACACCCGCCTGCCCGGCCACCACGACGTTCTTACCAAGCGACGATGACCCTCCCACCGCTACGTGGGCCACCAGGATACAATCCTCACCGATGATCGTGTTGTGCCCGATCTGAACCTGATTGTCGATCTTCGTTCCGCGACCGATGCGTGTGGCTCCAGACCGCGCCCGGTCGATGGCGCTGCCCGCGCCGATCTCGACGTCGTCCTCGACCACCACCGTGCCAATCTGCGGCACTTTTCGATGCTTGCCGTCTCGGAACACATAGCTGAACCCGTCCGCGCCGATCGTTGCGTTGGGGTGGATCACAACCCGGTCACCGAGAACAACACGTTCGCGGATGACCACGTTAGGCCAAAGCACGCAATCACGTCCGATCCGGGCGTTGGATCCGATGTAAACGCCATGGTGAAGCTGTGTGCCCGCACCAACCGTTGCCCGCGAGCCGACATGCACGTGCGAGCCAACGGCAACTCCCTCAACATTAGCATCCGCGCTCACCACCGCGCTTGGATGAACGCCGACAGGCGGACGATCAACGGGCGGCGAGAGCAAGGCCAGCACATCGCACATCGTCGCGTCTGGGTCAGCCACTCGAATCACCGTCTTGCCCGGCATCGCCGGTCCATCGCAGGCGACGATCAGCGCAGCCGCATGGGACTCGGCAGCCTTGGAATTGAACTTTGGTGATCCAACCCAGGAAATGTCCTCCGGCGAGGCGCGGTCCAGCGGCGCGACACCTCGGATGACACGCGACGCGTCGCCCTCAACCGATCCGCCGACCCGATCGGCGAGCTCGGAAACGGTCATGCTGATTTCAGAATTGCAGGCCATATTCGTGATTCCTCACTGTCGCGCGTCAGGCAGAGTCGACGGGCGAAGCGCGCGGCTGCGGGGTCTAACAACCGCATGAACCCATGTCGTCACGCGTCACCACGAATTCAATTCGCCGTCCGGGAGCACCGCAACCCGACGGACGCCGCACCGCGAAATCGTCGGCAATTCGCAGCGCAGGCATCTCGCCTGCATCCTAATCGCAGGCCGTGCAGGCTGGAAGCGCACGCTACAAGGAACTTCTCGCCGGTCCTGCGGATGACGTTGCGATCGACTAAGAAAGCGTGCCCCGGAACGAACCCTGTCAAAGAGCGATGCTTGCGTTTCGATCAATCGGTCGGCCGGAAGCGGTATCCCATTCCCTCAGGGGGTGCATGATTCGCATTGCTCGAACGGTTCGATGTGGACGAGCACATCGGACACGCGCTCGAGGTCGGCGCGGATCTTGTTCTTGACGGTGTGGGCGATGTCGTGGGCATCACGAACCGCCATGTTCGGGTCCACTTCGATGTGCATGTCCACCAGGTATTGCGTCCCCATTTTTCGCCCCAGCACTTTCTCGACGCCCAATACGCCCGGCACGGTCATGGCGATGGTCGACAGTTGCGACAGCAGTGTCGCGGACGGCTTGGTATCCATCAATTCAGCCATCGCCTTCCGCACGAACCGCGCCCCGTTGAACGCGATCACGACCGAGGCCGCCGCCGCCGCCCAATTGTCCGCCGACTCGTATCCAGGCCCCATCCACAGACTGATCGTGATGCCGATCGCCGCGATGAGCGAAGTGATTGCGTCGCTACGATGATGCCAAGAATCAGCCGCAATGGCCGTACTCTCGATCTGCTTCGCGACGCGGGCGTACACCCGGTACATCGCTTCCTTGACCACGATGACCACCGCGAGCACCACCAGCGTGAACGCCTCGGGTGCATGTTTGGGGGTTCGGATTTCGGCGACCGCGGCGGCGGCGATGCCCACCGCGGCGGCGATCAGCAGCAGTCCGACGGCGAGTGCTGCAAGCGGTTCCGCCTTGCCATGGCCATAAGGGTGGTTGTCGTCGGGAGGACGAACCGAAATGGCAAGCCCGCTCCACACGATCGCCGCCGACACAATGTCGGAGAAAGACTCGACCGCATCGGCGATCAGCGCATAGGAGTTTCCGACCAGCCCGGCGACAAGCTTGATGGTCGCCAGCAACACGCCGACGGCGATGCCGGCGAACGACAGACGCAAAGCTGAATCGATTCGGGACATGGTTCTACAGGCGGTGCGCAGCGCGCTGCGCTGCGATCAACAATGTAGCAGGCGGCGGAAGTTGGTTCTTGGGCCGCCACATCAGTGGGGTCGCCGGGGTTTGGTGTGTTGGTGCAGTGACCAAATCCGGTCGGGCATGACGCGCGGCTTGCCATCTCTGCCGACGCAGGCGAGTGTTGTCTCCGCGTGCGAGGTAATGACGTCGTTGCAGCGAAGTTCGTAAAGATGGTCAATGCGCGTGCGCGTGAAACGCTCGATCGTCGTGGCGACGGTGACGGTGTCGTCGTAGTGGATCGGCCTGTGGTACTTGCACGAGAGCTTGGCCACCACAAAGAAGATTCCGGCCTCCTCCAACTCCTTGTAGCAAACACCCTGAACTCTCAGCGCTTCCGTGCGGGCTTCCTCCAGGTACTCGAAGTATCTCGAATGATGCAGAAAGCCCATGGCGTCGCATTCGGCATAGCGTACCCGGATCGTATGAACGTGCGGCTCGGTCGTGGTGTTCATGTGACGTATTGCCGCGCTGCCGCAGCGGTGTCGTCTAGCGTCCTGACAGCGTGATCTTCAGCGGCACCTCGTCTCCCTGACGGAGCACCACCACATCGACCACGTCGCCCGGTTTGCTGTTGCGCAGCGCGCCCATGTAATCCTGAATGTTGCTAACGCTCATGGTTCCGATTTTCAGAATACGGTCCTCGTCCTTCATGCCGCCCTTGAACGCCGGGCCGCCTTCCATCACGCCGTCAATGACCATCCCCGGTTTGTCGCTCGACCCCGCGTAACCCGGCATGATGCCCATCACGACACGAGGTCGCCCGGAACTCGCCGCCTGATCGGGGCTGCCGAAAATGTTCGCCCTCGCCAAAACCTTGTGATAGGTCGGCCGAGCATCGGCATCGATGATCTCCTTCGCCATCGCGACGACAAGATCCGTCACACGAGCCCCGCCGACAGCGTTAATTTTTTCGACGTCATCGCCCGGGCGATGATAATCTTCATGAAGCCCGGTGAAGAAGTGCATCGACGGGATGTTTTCCTGATAAAACGACGTGTGATCGCTTGGTCCCAGGGCACTCGCGTCGCCGCGGAGTTTCATGCCCGCAGAATCGGTCAGGCGGGTGATCATCTCCGAGAATTCGTCCGCCGCTTCCGTTCCGAAAACCTGCACCGTGTTCTTCTCGTCGTCGAACCTGCCGATCATGTCCATGTTCAGCATGGCAACCATTTGATCGAGCGGGACCGGCGGGTGCTCGACGAAGTACTTGCTGCCCAACAATCCTGTTTCCTCACCGGTAAACGTCACCAACAAAACGCTGCGCTTGAGCGGCTTCGACAAGGCGAGCATACGACCGGCTTCGATCACGCCCGCCGTTCCGGAAGCATTGTCGTCCGCGCCGTTGTGGATCTCAGCATCGCCACCCCCGCCTAGACCGAACATGGATCGCGGCGACGCTATCCCAAGGTGGTCGTAGTGACCGCCGATGACGACGTACTCGTCGGCGAATCGTCCCTCACCCCGAATCACGCCGACGACGTTGCGGACCTTTGTCTTGATAGGCTCGACGCCAGCCCGACCTTTCAGACGAACGCCCGAGAGCGGCGCTGAAACAAACTCGTCCTTGTCAGCGGATTGTTGCAGTTCTTCAAGCGTCGCCAGCCCGCCCGCGTTCAGCAACGCGCCCGCGAGCTTGCGCGTGATGTGAAACGCCGGCAGACCGTAGCTGCCCGGCTGGCCTGCAAACGGCATAAGCTTGTCCTCATCACCGTCGCTCGGGCGATTCACGATGAGAACCGCAGCCGCACCTTCCTCACGCGCTGTGTATATTTTGCTGCGAAAGAAAGCGTGGCGCGTTCCGCGACCGTTGTCACCGGTCCACGAGTCGGGCTCGCGCCGGAGCATGAGCACGACCTTTCCCGACACGTCGATGCTCTTGTAGTCATGGTGGTCTTTGGCGTCGTTCACAATGCCGTAGCCAACGAACACGACGTCACCGTCGAACGCGTCGTCGGTCGAAAAGTAGAACGGAATGAAATCGGTCTCGCGAACCGGAGACACATCCACGCCCGAAAACGCGAACTGGCCTTCGTCGTCCAGCCTCGCGCCGGTGTTGACCTCGAATTCCTGAAAATACGTACCGTTCGGTGCTCCAGGATCGATACCGATCGACGCGAACTGCCCGGCGATGTAACCAGCCGCCAGATCAATCCCCGACGAACCGATACCCCGTCCGGTTAAGATGTCATTTGCGAGAACCTCGATGTGCGATCGATACGTGTCCGCATCCACGCCCGCCAACCCCGTCGAAACCGCCGACGAGTGCGCCGCGTAACGCACGGTTTCCCGCGTGCGCGGCGCGCAGCCGCACAAACCGGCAACCATCACCACGGCGACCAATTCCAACATCTGCCATCGACGGTAGCTCTTCGAACCCATTCAACTTCTCCGACGTTTAGATCAGCTCGTTCATTCAGTTGACGGCGCGAATCATATCCGTCCGCCAAGCACCACGCAAACGCCCGAATCGCGTCCGCAACTTACAACGGTAACGAACTGGCATGGCCGGATAATCCGCCTACACTACCGGTGTGGGCTCGTTGCGACTCGGACAGGCGCGTGAAACGGGTGCCCCAAGTGCAGTTCGGTCGCCCACGCCGAACGGCCTGTTGGCGTCCCGACACTTTTCGACGAATTCACATTGAGCGACAACAGTCAGCGATCATCGCGTTCGGTTGCCGGTGCAAGCCGCGTCGCGGTGGTCATGCTCCTCGCGATCGCGACGTACTTTCCGTCGATCCACGGCGGGTTTCTTAGCGGCGACGACTACCATCTGGTACGCAACCACGTACTCGTGAACCACCCGTCCATCGCCCACGCCCTGAAAATCTTCACCATCGTTCATCGCGATCTCTACCAACCCATTCCGCTGGTGAGTTTCTCGATCGACTTCGCCGTCATTGACGCACTGGGGCTGGATCCCGTCGCCGAGGGGCCTCGAGCCGGCGCGTGGGTGTTCCATCTAACGAACATCCTGCTCCACGCCGTCAATGCGATGCTCGTTCTTCTTCTGCTAACCCGCTTGAGCGGCAGCGCAACCATCGCGACCATCGCCGCAGCGCTGTTCGCGATTCACCCACTCGCCGCTGAACCCGTCGCGTGGCTTGCCGGACGCATGATGATGCTCAGCACGTGTTTCACGCTGGCTGCCGTCATCATGATGGACGTCTGGGATCGATCGCCCACGAAGACGAAAGCCGCCCTGACGATTCTCTTCGTAGTCGCCGCACACATGAGCAAGATCAGCGTGGCCATCCCCATCCTCGTCGCGATCTTCCCGTTGATGCGACGTGAAAAACCCGCCGCACGGTGGTGGGTGTTGTGGGGTGTCATATCGGTCGTGACCGGCCTGTTCACGCTGTTCGCAGTCTATTCCAGCGGCGAGATGTTCCAACGCGCCGAAAACGAGATGACCGCCCCGTCGATCTACTACGTGCTGCTCGCCATCGGGCAGTATCTTCGCCAATTCCTCATACCCATTGGCCTGTCCGCGTGGTACCCGCCGCCGCCGGATGTGGACTGGCGACACCCCGGTGTTTTGGCAGGAGTCGCCTGCATCATTTCTGTCACCACCGTGGCCATCGCAACGTGGCGAAGATCTCGGGTCGGCATTCTCGGTCTCATCTGGTTCGCAGCAGCAGTCGCGCCGACGTTGCCCATCGTGCCCGCCCGACGTGCAGTCGCCGCCGACCGATACGTCTACCTTCCCAACATCGGCCTACAATGGATCGTCGCGACCGCGCTGGTTGCGCTCCTTGTCGCCTTGCGAAAACGAGCCGGCGACGGTCGGCGATCGTACGCTACATCGAGCGTCGTCGTCCTGATGCTCGCGGGATGCGTCGCAATGGTCGCGACCGCAAGACACGTCCAAGCCTTCTATCGAAACAACATCACCCTGGCCGAGCGCATCATTCAGTGCGATCCGCAATACCCCAGCGTCTACGAATCAGCAGCGTGGGCGTACTATCGAGAGGGCCGATACGAAGACGCCATCCGAGTCGCCGCCAAGGATATCGAGCTTCACCCCAAAGAGATGGCCTGCGAAGTGTATCAGGTCGTCGGCATGAGCCTGTTCCGCCTGAACCGATTCAACGAAGCAATCAACGCCCTCAACAAAGCCATCGCCGCCGATCCCGAATACGGCAAGTGCTATTCGCGGTTGGCAAAGATCCAAGCCCACCTTGGCAGGTACAACGAGGCGATCAAGAACTACGAGCGCGCCGCCGAGATCATGCCCTACTACAACCCCGGCCTGCTCAACCTTGCCTCCGCCTATCGGGCCGTCGGACGCATCGACGACGCGATCAGGACGTACGAGTTGGTGCTCAAATCCAACCCCTACGATGTCACCGCCCAACTCGCGCTGGCCGAGATCGACATTCAGCGGCGGCAGTACTCCGCAACAGCCGCGCGTCTCCAGAAGCTCCTAGATTGGATGCCGGAAAACACAACCGCGTGGACGAATCTAGGTTTGGCGTACGACGCAATGGGCAAGACATCCCAGGCTGTCGATGCGTACACAAAGGCCATCCAACACGACGGTCGCGCCGTCGTCGCCATCGTCAATCTGGCCGGTGTTTTTCAGCGCACCGACCGCATCAACGAAGCGGCGAGGCTGTTCGACAGGTTCATGCCGATCCACGAATCCAACCTGACTTTCCTGATCGGATTCCATGACTTCGCAGCCGCGACCGATCGGCTAACCGAAGCCGCCGATCGATTCCAACAGGCGTATCGGCGTCAATCGGCGCAACCAGCCTTCCTGGAATGGGCAGCCTATTCCTTCGCGCAAGCCCGTCGTCCTAACGACGCTGCCCAATTGCTCGAACAAGCCGATTCCGCGGCCAAACCCTCCGCAGTGTCGCTGCTAGCAAATATCCTCGTTCACATGACGCGCGGCGAGCGCGCTCAGGCTGTGGCGAGCGCTCGCAAATTGGTCGCCCTGCCGTCGCCGTCACCCGCCAATGCGTCCGACCGCTTGC
>CAYQFV010000106.1:0-14675 GCA_964416845.1 uncultured Phycisphaeraceae bacterium
CCACATGCGCAACCAACAGATCCAACGTGCAATGGCCAGCTTGCTGTCCCGCCCGTTCAACACACTGGTTCGCGCAATCCGGCATGAGTTCAAGGAAGACCGCGTTCGTGCGAACCCGAATCTCAAGATCACGAAGGCAAACATAGAGGAGTATCTGGACTCAATCGCGGATGAGGAGGGAAGAATCGCGGTGGACCTTGAATCGGAGCAAGTACACGCTGACGAACAGGTGATTGGGTCGGCTGCACAAACGGAACTCTCCGACACGCCGACAACGCAGGTGCGCTCGTACGGGAAACGAGTACTCATCAAAGATTTGCTAGATGAGAGACTCGTCGAAGAAGGAGACAATTGGCGATTCGAGTGCAAGGGCGAAGTGACGTGGGGGCGCGTCGTCGGCAACGGGCAACTTGAGGTAAACGGAAAGCTCCATGCCAATCCGAGCCGCGCCGCGCAGGGACTTATGAAGGGCGGAGCGAACGGTTGGTACTATTGGCGTTACAAGGACGGCGAGGGGAAATGGTGCCGAGTCGATGAGCTCCGCAGGGCATTTCGAGGACGGCAAGAAGCGGCTCGGCTAATCCGCGAGTCTTCCTAATGCTCGTGCTCGATCCCGCCGCCCCGAGTCGATCCTGTAAACGCTGTTGGTTCTCCAGGGCGAGCCGCGTAGCATATTAAGGCCATGCGCCCAGCGGCGTGTCGCTTCGCAGGTGATCCCCACGACGTTACCTGCGTAACGATGAGATGACCGAAATCAAAAGAGGAACTAACCCAAAGCCGACGATCTGGCGGCTTGTCGTGCTATTTCTCTGCGTCTATGTTCTCCTTGCCCTCTTTGTGGACACGGCATTCCCCTTGCCGCCGGAGTCCGTATCGCTGAATCCTGGAAGAGCACGACAGCACAGCGCGACCAATTGGTCCCGGTTTGACGGAATCGGATGCTCCCGCCCTGCCGAAGGATGGGAGTGATTGACGCCCCCCATCCAAGCCCCCCAACGCATTGCTTCGCCCGAACCGTCCGCCTGACTCGGCTTCGCAATCGTGCGGTCACGACGTGAATCGGGGCCTATGCTTTGCACCTCGAAATCGGGTCGGTGGCAGGATGGTGGCAATTTCTCTGCCACGCGGGCGCACGCCAACACATCCCAGTACATTGAAGAACGCCCATGGTGCACTGTGAAGGACACCATGGACGTTTTTCTAGCCAGGAAAGACGGTATTGAACGAACTGTCGATCCGGTGGTTGCGGGTTCGATTCCCGTCGGCCTCCATTCATAAGCCGTTGCAATTTAATGTGTTGCAGCGGCTGTTTTTCTGCGCGGATCCAATCACGGACTACTGGCCACGCGATTCGACGCGGTCTCATGCGGGCGACTTCTCCGGAGACAACATCGACGTCGCGGCCGGTTCGCAGCGATAGGAGAAGGCCTGCATGATTGCAGTCACGGGCCGGTGAGGAGGATTTGGAGGGAGCACCAGTCGGTCAGATCGATGTCTTGGTCTGCGTCGAAGTCGAAGACGGCGCACCCGGCTGCGAGGGGTCCTGCGTTTGGCCCGGTGAAACAGTTGTGGAAAGCGACGACGTCATTCATGTCGATGTCGCCATCGGCTTCGACGTCTCCTGCGCCGCAGGCATTGACCGTCACCACCGCGACATCGCTCGTCAGCGTGGTGCACGCGTTGTTGATTTCGACGGAGACGTCGCCACCGATGCACGGATAGGCAGGACCGAGCACGAGACTGGACGAAACCTCGCCGGCGATGGGAAGCCCGTCGCGGAACCACTGGAACGCAATCGGCGGGGTGCCGTCGGCAGTGACGGTCAGCGTGACCGGTGTGCCGGGGCAGACCGTCGTGGATTGTGGCTGAACCGCGATACTCACCGGAACGCAGAGCAACGGCAACGTTGACCGCCAGACGCCCCTACCATAGGTGCCCGCGGTGATTTCACGACGCACCGGATCAATGACCAGATCGCCGATGTTGACGTTTGGAAGATCGACGCCGTCCTTGACCCAGGTCACGCCTTCGTCGAGTGACACCCATACGCCAGCGCCGCTCCCAACGTAAAGGCCCGGAGGCTCGTCATCCCAGTCCACTGCCAGCGCCGTCGCCCGGACGCCCGACGGCAACGTTCCGGTAACGTCTGCCCACAGAATGCCGCTGTTGACGGTCTTGAAAACGCGGCCGCCGGAACTGCGAAAGAACGATACGTAGGCAATGGCGGCGTCTGTCGGATGCACGATGATGTCGCTCACGCCGCTGGCCGGCAGACCGGCTGATCGATCCTGCCACGTCACTGCGTCGGCAGTGTAAAACACTTTGCCGTTGGAGCTACCGGAATAGATTCTGCTCGACGGTCCGGTGCCGGAATCCGGGCCCACGGCGATCGTGTTGATCGTACCGCCGCCGGCCACGGTTGTGGGGCTGATGGGTGACCAACTCGCGGCGGTGTCGGCATTCGCGGTGCGCCAAATGCGGTTCGTTCCGCCCAGCAGCGTCTGAGCGTGACCTGGGTCCATCACCAACGGCGCGATGAAGTTTGAAGGTTCGCCGTCCCATGGGCCGGTGATGTCGGCGAACGCGCCGCTGGGGTCGAAACGATAAACTGCCAGATTGACGAATGTTGTGTACCGACGACCGGGATTGGCGAAATCGTACGCGAGGAATCCGCCGTCGCCGCTGATGAGTTGAGGCCACTGGTCGGATCCGAAATCACGCGCCACGGTTCCGTTGTCCTGCGTGCCGCCCATGACGCGGCTTGGCTGAGTGGGGTGGACGGCGATGTTGTAGTTCTGGGTTACGGTAAGCTTGTTGTTGGCGTTGATCCACGTTTGTCCGTCGTCGATCGACTGCCACACGCCGCCGTCGTTGCCGATCCACAGCCGACCGTCTGGCCCAAACGCGATAGTGTGCTGATCGGGATGCAACTGCGAGCTGTCCACCGCACTGACGGTAATATCCGTCCAGGTGCTTCCCCCATTGGTGGACTTGATCACACCAGCGTTGGCGAAACTCGGAAAAACGCCGCCGCAATAGACGATGTTCTCGTCGGTCGGGTCCACGCCGACGAAGCAATCGTACCAGCCTTGAGGCCAGGGAAAATCAGGCGTGTTGACCAGCTCCACCCAGTCTGTTCCCCCGTTAACCGTCTTGTACATTCCACGAAGCCCGCTCGAAGCGTTCACAAACGCCGCGTAGAGCACATTAGGATTGGACGCGGCGGCAGCCATGACGATGCGCGTGATGTCGCTCGAAGGCAACCCGCCGGTTAGCTTCGAGAACGACGTACCGCCATTGACGGACTTGAAAATGCCGACGTTGTGGCGCGCGATGTAGACGATGTTTGGATTGGCCGGGTTGACCACCAAGTCGGAGTACGCCGCCGTTCCGACAGGCCGCTGCCAGGTCTGCCCACCGTCGATCGACCGGGCGTACCCGCTCCGACCGGTCAGGTGGATGATGTTGGAATTGGTCGGATCGACAACAATCTTGCTGCACTGGTCTCCGACCTGCGCCGTGGTTGCGATGCGCACAAACGTGTCACCGCCATCGGTCGATCGAAACAATCCGTCGCCGGCCGAAAGCGTCGTGTACTCGCCGGTCCCGAGGTATACCGTGTTGGGGTTGGACGGATCGAGCGCGACGCAGCCGTGGTTCATGATGGGCAGATCGTCGGTCTTGGGTGCCCACGTGCTGCCGCCGTCGGTCGTCTTCCACATCCCGCCCGAAGCGCTCGCCGCGTAGGCGATGTCGCCGTTCTGCGGGTGAACCGCCAACGAAACGACCCGACCGCTTGCATCATTGTTGCCGCTCCAGAATTCGAACAGAATCGGCATTGGACCCAACGGAAACCAACTGAGAGGATTCGCGGCAGCGGCCGCGCGCGGTCGAAGTTGTCGCGGTATCCAGTTCGGGACCGGCTCGCCGATGATCTTGACGTATCCCGGTGGCGGCGGACCGAATTTCATTTTGTGACGAACGGGCGTCACGGGGGTGGCGCATCCGGGAAGCATCGGAGCTAGCGTGAGAAGGAGTACGCAGAATCGACGCATGGTTCGCCCCAAACCTCTCCTGGTTATCGACGGGGTCCGATCGTGATCACGGGTAGGGTCCGTTTACGCCATGGTAACGTTTGCTCACTATCGAAACAATGGTCGAGTCGAGTCGGTGCGCGAACTTCGGAGGAAGGATGCAAGAAAAATGCCATTCTTTGAACAGTCACTGGCCGTTGGGCGTGACAGCTTTAGACCGAATTGCAAGACAGCGGCGGCTTGACGTTTTCCTGGTGGTATCCGATGGCCTTTTTGCCAAGAGTCTCGCGTCCGATTCGCAAATCATCGCTTGAGCGTGACCTTGTGTCGCCGGGGAACCAGCCTTGATGCGTGTGCGCATCGGTCGCGTGGTCGCGCCGCGTACGATGTGGGCGGCCGGGATCAGGTTCGCCCCGGGCGGGTGACGGCGGCCAACATCGTTCGACCTTGCTCGGTTTCGCTGGCCACCTCGCAGAGCGTTTCCCATGCGACGGCAGCCCGGTCGAGCAGGCCGATGTTCTGGAGCGCCAACGCAAGATTCGCGTGGACGTCCAAGTCGCGATCGTCAGCGGCGATGGCCTGCTCATAATGCTCGACCGCCTGGGCGAACTTGTTGCGGTCGGCGAACATCAAGCCAAGCTGATAATGCAACTCGACGTCGCGCGGACGATCCTCGAGGGCCGTACGGAGCGTATCGACGGCTGCCGCGGGATCGCCGGATTCGTTCAATGACAACCCCAGCTTGATGATCGCCTTGACGTAGTTGGGGTTGATCTCCAGCGCATGACGGAACGACTCGATGGCGGCGGTCAGGTCGCCTCGCTGTCGCAGCAGCAGCCCGAGGCGATAGTGCAGGTCGGCATGGTTGGAACGGCGTTGTAATACCTCGCGATGACGGTCGATTTGCTGATCGAGCAGATCGTCAAACGGCAGCGTTGAATGGTGCGGCGGCGCCTCGCTCTTGGAAGGTGTCACGAACTGATTGGCTTGCTTCGACGCAGCGATCTTCAACTGCAACTTGGCGACCTCGCTGAACAACAGCGTGGAATTCGGCTCGATGCTCGCCGCCATCGCAAACGTCTCGTTGGCATCTTCGAGCCTGCCGGATTCATGCTGGGCGACCCCCAGCCCGACGTACGTCGCCAAGATTCCGTCGTTGATTTCAACAGCCCGGTTGAACCACTTGGCAGCGTCTTCGAAATGCCCGCGCCGAAGGTGGACGGTTCCGATCTTGACCACCGCTTCGATGTAATCGGGATTGAGTTTGATCGCTTCGTGGTATTGGGCGACGGCGGACTCGTCGTCGCCGAGCTTTGCGTACAGATCGCCGAGGCGGAGATGGTTGTCTGGGAACGCCGGCTCGCCGGCGATCATCTCGTTGAGCGCGGTCACCGCGTCCTCGAGCATGCCCGCATCTTCGTAGGTCGCCGCCAGGTCGTCACGAGCGCCCCAGTTGTCCGGATCGATCACCAAAGCCCGGCGGTAGAGATTGATCGCATCGTCGTGGTTGTTGGTTCGGTAGTATAGATTCGCCAGCGCCAACATCGGCCCTACTTCGCCCGGCTCGATAGCGCAGAGCTTCTCGTAATGTCGAATCGCACCGTCCAACGCGCCCTGCTTGACATAGATCGCCGCCAGACGCTCGTGGGCATTGCGCAGACCGGGGCAAACCTCCAACGCGGAGACGTAGTATGCGATCGCATCGCCGAGTTGCCCCGCCCGTTCGCTGCAATAGGCGGTGGCGAACAACAGCGGGGGATGATTGGGCCGGTGTTCGAGCGCACAGAGCAAATGGCCGATCGCCTCTTCGATGCGTCCCAATTCGTCCAACGTGCACGCAAGACCGATCCGGGAGACGGTGTTCGCTGGATCAATGGACAACGCCTTGAGGAACATCGCCCGGGCACCGACGATGTCGCCGTCTTTCAAGAAACGGCGTCCAAGGTGCACGTGGTCGTCGGCGTCGGCGTGCAAACTCTGTACCGCGTCTTTCAATGCGCTGGTCGGGCGCGGGTCTTCATCCGCGAGGACATCACGAAACGCAGCGGATAACTCCGTCAGCAATCCCTGCCCGACAATTTCCAATAAATACGACATGACAAGTATTCCCCTTCCCCCCGATGCGGAAAACGTCACGCAGACAGTGTCTCAAGTGCCAGCCTCGCTTCATCGTAGTCCGCGTTGAGTTCGAGCGCCTGGTGATACGCTCGACGCGCTCGCCCGCACTCGCCGGACTCTCGATAGAGACGACCCAGAAACACGTACACGTCGGCGTAGCACGCCCCCAACCGCAATGCTTCTTCCAACCGCTCGATCGCCAAGTCTGACCGGTCAGCCTGATGGTGCAGCCTGGCCAACTGGATCAGCGCCCGCACATCGTCCGGTGCGATCGACACGGCGTGTTCCGTCGCCATCGTCGCCTCGTCGAGCTTTCCCAAACGCTGCATCACCCAACCACGATGAAAATGGAGTCCACTCACCGACGGCGATCGTTGAATCGCCGCATCGATCGCGCTGGACAATAGTTCAAACAACTCGTCGTCAGCGGTCACTTCCATGAACACGTCCAAAAACTCCGGATCACGCTCGACGATCCTGCTGAGCGTGCGAACCGCGCGGTCGCATGCCTGCATCGAGGTGGACGGCATTTCAGTGATAGCGCGGTGAGCCCCCACCACTCCAGCCGTTGCCCGCAACGCCATGCCAAGCAACAAACCAATCCGCGCGTCCTCCGGCCGAAGCGCTTGAGCGGTCCGCAGTAGTCGCAACGCACGCTCCGGTTCTTGACGGGCGGCGTGGCACATCGCGAGATTGACGGTGGCTTCGGCGTGTTTCGGGTCAAGAGTGATGGCAGCGGTGTATCGCATCTCCGCTTCTTCGTCGTCGCCGGTCTCGGCAAGCAAGTTGCCGAGTTGGAAATGCAGTTCCGCACAATCCGGCGCTGTCGCGACACTGGCCCGCAACGACTCGATCGCCTCTGCCCGGTCACCACCCTTCCACAGAAGCAATCCATGCCTCACGCGCGACGCAATGTCATCGGAATCGCGCTCGACCAGGTCGGCGAGTTGATTCACCGCGGCGGCATATTGGCCACAGCCCATGTAAGCTCGCGCCAACAACTCCGGAAGGCTCGACGAGTCGGGGTTTCCCCGCATCGCCGCGCGAAAGGCTGTCACCGCTTCGGCGTGGCAACCAGCGTTCAGCAGACAGATTCCCCGTCGAAGAAAGTCGCGACTTTCGAAATACCGTTTCACGCACTCGACCACGTCAGGCCGTGGTTCCTGCTCCGATCGCGGATTCTCCGTACACTTGTCACCCAACAGCATCGGTATCACTCCAAGGCTCGCCGCCACTCTTCGCGGTCCTGGGAAGATATCGGTTTGGTTCACCGGGCTTGTTACTTGCGTCGTGATTAGCCGGACCGTCGATAACGGTTCGCACGTAGCGCGGACCGTACCGCGGCACGAAGACCGCACAACCGTCAGAGACTGACGTCGAAAAGCGATGGGGTCCGAGAAGGGTCGCGACCATGCGCGTTGCGCAGGCGACCGAAAAAAATGTCTACGAGATCAACATTGCGCGACGGATCGGTCACGGAATGATGAACGCATCGGACTGGACGCGTCGGATCGAAGCAAGGGCTGATCGAGCGGCAGGAAAGTCCGAGTATCGCCCGGTTTGTACGACGTGCCGGGTGACCCGATCGGCGGAGACCGTCGTGACGGATGCTGGAATCCCCTTGCGACGCAACGCATCGCGGGCGGCGGTGGCGGAGCGTGCAGTCGCAAACGCCCCACATTGAACGGTGAAGTAGTCGTGCTGCCAGGTCATCTTTCGCCAAGCAGAGCCGTTAACGGGTCTCGGTCGCCTGTCACCGGCAGCGCGGAGCAACGCCTGTCGCGATCGTCCGAAATCGCCGTACCGCTGAAGAGCGACGCCGTAACGGTACCACACCTCGTCACTGGGCACCTCGGTGGGCAACTCGTTGATGACGTTGGCATACTGGGTCATGGCTTCGCGGTACGCGCCGCTGTCGAAAGCCAAGTTGGCCAATTCGAGCCGAACGAACACCTCGAGATCGCGACGCTCGCACAGCTTGAGGGCCGATCGGAAGTCCGACGCCGCCGAACTCCGCCGCCGCAGCTTCAAATTGCTCAAACCTCGCAAGTAATAAGCCTCCGCCGTCTCGATTTTGAGCGGGTGTTTGTCGATCACCAAGCTGGCGATGTGGCGCGCTTGCTCGTAGCCGGCAGCCCTGTAGGCGACGTCCGCCTGCTTGACCCGCTGGGCGGCCGACGGCGGCAGATGTTGGCAGCCGACCATAAGATTCACCAGCAAAACCATTCCTGTGGCAACCGCGCGATGGGCAAATCGTTCGATGTTCACATCCGTGCTCCGTTGTCGGTGGCCGATCCGTGGCCACGGCTTGTCGGCAGGCGAACTGAAGGGCGCCTCGAGGAAACCATTATGAAACAACAACACAGAATAGACAAATCTGCCGGGGGGAATTATTCTCTCATCGCGATCTTGAAAGACCCCTAACGCCCGCGATGACCAGCATGCTAGTCGAGGCCCTTCTCGAAGCCATTCAAAGCCAACCGGCAGCCGAGGCGGTGCGCGATCAAAGCCGCGTCTTGACCTTTCGTCAATTGGGATCACTCGCGGCTGCGATCCGTCGATTCGTGGCGAAGAACTCGCGTCAAGACTGCGTCGGTGTCATGCTTCCCGCCAGCGCCGCATTCAACGGCGCGTTCTTCGGCACGTTGTGGGCAGGCCGAATCGTCGTGCCGCTAAATTTCCTCCTCAGCCCCGCGGAACTGACTGACATCGTGCGTGACGCGGGCCTTGATCTGATCCTCAGCACGCGTCATTTCGCCCAAACAACGGACGAGCTACCGGTCCGAACGGTCTGCATCGAAGATATGCCGATCAAACGGCTCGCATTGGCGGCCAAGTTGGCCGGTCACGTCCCCGCCCCGACCGCAGGAACCCATCCGTTGGCCGTGTTGCTCTACACGTCCGGCACGACCGGGCGGTGCAAGGGCGTCGAATTGACCGCCGAAGGTTTGCGGGCCAACAGCGACGCTGTCATCCAATCCGCCGCGCTGCGCGAAGACGATCGCTTCCTCTGCGTCCTTCCACCGTTTCACGTTTTCGGGTTGACGGCCGGTGTCTTGATCCCCGTCGTCCGCCAGATTGCCGCACACATGATTCCGCGGTTCAACCCGGCAGCCGTTCTACGCGCCATCGCCGAGTTCTCCCCCAACATCATGATGGCCATTCCGAGCATGTATGGTGCGCTCATGCGCACCAAGTCGGCTGATCCGAACGCGCTCAAGCACTTTCGCCTTCTGATCAGTGGTGGCGAGCCGCTTCCCGACGTCATCGCCGACGGTTTCCGCGATCGATTCGGCGTCGAGTTGCTGGAAGGGTACGGGCTGACGGAAACATCGCCGGTCATCTCGCTCAACACGCCGCAGTGCAACAAGCGGGGTTCCGTCGGCAAACCGCTGGCGAGCGTCACCGTCCGCATCGTCGATCCCGATGCACACGATCTACCCACCGGGCAAGATGGAGAAATCGTCGTTCGCGGGCCTAGCGTCATGCGAGGTTACCGCAATCGCCCGGACGCGACGGCTGCGGTTCTGACCGACGGGTGGTTCCGAACCGGCGACATCGGCCAAGTTGATGAGGACGGTTTTCTCTTCATCACAGGCCGCGTGAAGGACATGATGATCGTCGGTGGGGAAAACGTCTTTCCGCGAGAGATTGAAAGCGTTTTGGAGCAACATCCGCACGTCGAAGAGGCAGCAGTCATCGGCGTTCCCGACGCCAGCCGCGGCGAGGTTCCGCTGGCGTTCGTTCTGCTCCGCACACTCGACGAGGGCGAACCGACGTTCGATGATCCAGAAATCGCGCTGCGCAGCTTCGCCAGAAAACACCTGGCGGGCTACAAGGTTCCGCGTCAAATCCGCGTGGTCGAAGATCTTCCCAGAGGCCCGACAGGGAAAGTGCAAAAACACAAACTGCGCGAACAATTAAACTCATCGACGAACAAGTCGTGAACCCGACGGAGGCCCAACACCCGCGTCGGCTGAAAGCATCGGGACGATCAAGCTGTAACTTATTGCTTCACAATGCTTTGTGATGATATCCGCGACTCGTAGGCTTGTCACTTCGCGACGGGGAATCTGCCTGAGCTTCGATCTGCCGAATGCGGGGGCCTGCCCAGCAAGGATCGCGGTGGAACTGCCGGAAAGTCGGGTGAACCGAGGCATTCACAAAGGTTGCTGAATTTGTCAGTGTCGGGTACCCTGCGGGGCTTGTCGCCTTGATTGCGGGCGATGTCGACCGATGATGGAGAACGGTCGTGACGCAGATTGACAAAGACTTGCTGGCGATTCTGGTGTGCCCGAAGACCAAAGCACCGTTGGTTCAGGACGGTGATTGGCTTTACTCGACGGATCGTCAAGAGCGGCTGCGGTATCCGATTCGCGACGGCATTCCGATCATGCTGATCGACGAAGCGGAAGAAGTCGCGCCGGATGAATTTGAACGAATCATTGGAACTTCAACAGGACAGTAGAGACCATTAGAATGCGTGAATCCCGACCGCCGTTTAAGAAAAAGAGCAAGCGATTGTTCCACACTGCCGAGCGCTTCCCCGAGCGTGCCAAACGCACGTGGGAAGGGCCGTTGGTCGACTACAAAGAGATCGAACTTCTGCGGAAGTTTCTCACGACCAGCTTCAAGCAGATGTCTCGCAAACGCGCTGGCACGAGCGCGCGTGAACAGCGCGCCCTGCAAGTGGCCATCAAGCGAGCCCGATTCATGGCGTTGGTGCCGTACACCGGCTGACGCGCGAATTCGGCTGTTGAACACCTCCTCGCGATCGGCCCGGGCGAGGGGATGTCGTCGTGTGCTTCTATGCTGGCGCGATCACCCGCGACACCGCGGGAAGAATCTGTATCGCCGTGGCAGCGGGACGAATCATTCTTTCTTCGTGCGCTCACCGGTGCAATCGAGTTCGCCAAACGGGCCGCTGTATTTGCCGGATATCCTGTCGCCGTCCACCTTCCCCTCGAACAAGAGGTCCGTGCTGTCACCGATCGTACGCTTGAAGGTGAGCCTGTCTCCATCAACGGCGAGATCGTGCATCTTCATCTCCATGCCTTGGCTCTCCCAAACGCCAACGAGCTTACCATCTTCGACTGCCAATTCCATGGTCGCGTCGATGTAACCACCGCGAAGATTGGTCTTCATGTCCCACTCGCCGACTAGGTTGCCATAGGGCGAACGCCCCGTAGACGCACAGCCCGGGAGAATGCCCAACATTGTAACCAACAGCAAGCAACCTGATGATTGGCGAAGTAACCGCGTCATTCGTACGCTCCTCATTGTGTGTGTGAGCCCAGAAATCGTCCGCCGCCCTGTCGGGCGAGCAGCCAGCCGAACCGCCATGGTCACCGCGATGGAATGACTGTGCAAGCTTTTTGGTGATTGTCTTGAGAAAGGCTCACGCCGAACGCACCGCGCGACAAAGGGCGATTCCGCAAGCCGGCGGGTTGTACTGTCAGCCGATGCGGCGGAGAATGACTCTCATGCAACGCGCGCGCGTTGAATTCAAAACTTCAGTTGCCAAGGAGGTCTCACGGTGATTCATCGATGTTTCCAAAGCAGTCTTTGGGTCGGTTGTGCAATCCTCATTCCGGTCGTCGCAATGGCCGGCGAACCGACCAGAACTCATGACATCGTCGCAGATGACTACTTCACACTCAGCACTGTAACAGCATGCAAGATATCGCCCGACGGAAGCCGTGTCGCCTACACCGAAATGCGTTGGGAGCCTCCTGCAAAACGGCGCAACACCGACCTGTGGGTGGTATCCACGACCGAACGTTCACCGGTCAGATTGACCTTTGAA
Organism: uncultured Phycisphaeraceae bacterium; assembly: GCA_964416845.1. Classification (GTDB taxonomy): domain Bacteria; phylum Planctomycetota; class Phycisphaerae; order UBA1845; family UBA1845; genus CAYQFV01. The sequence continues at coordinate 11,959 of CAYQFV010000106.1, forward strand.
CCATCGTCCGACAGCTCGCCCACATGGAGCCCTGATGGGAAGTGGATCTACTTCGCCAGCAACCGCAAACGCCCGGGCGAGGACAAGCCCCCGTTCGACGGCAAGCGGCAGGTCTGGCGAATCTCGCCTGACGGGGGCGAATCCTTCGCAGTCACACGCGTGGCGGGCGGCATTGACGACTACGAACTGTCCGCCGACGGCCGGACGCTCTACTACGTCACGAGCGAGGAAGAATTCGAGACCGATCGATGGCAGTCACTCCGCGAACAATTCAGCAAACTGTCGTACGGACACGGCGTGGATGATTATTCGAAGCTGTGGAAACTCGATCTTCAATCGTGGCGGTCGAAAGAGCTGGTCGACGAAAAACGAGTCATCCGTGAATTCACCGTTTCGTCGGATGGACGACGAGTGGCGATGATCACTACGCCGACGTCCAAGCTCATCACGAACGAAGGATGGTCGCGCGTCGACGTCTATGATACGCAAGCCGAGAAGGTCACGTCGATAAATGACACGCAATGGAGGAGCGACGCCCCCTCGCCCTACGGCTGGCTGGAAGGACTGACGTGGTCGAGCGACTCGCGACTGCTGGCGTTTCGCGTTGACTTCGACGGCTACCCCGGGGAAGTCTTCATTGCGGCCTTCGGACCCAACGGACACGATCGCACCAGCAAACTAACCCGACCGAACACGCTGACGCTCACAGGCCACATGGAATGGCGACCGGGATCGCATGATTTGTACTTTCTCGCCGAGGACCACGCCCGTCGACGTGTATACCGCGCGCCAAATGTTGTGGACGGTCGACACGATGACCTTGTCACTATCTCTCCGGGCGATGTTGTTCTGCAAACATTCAATATGGCCGAGTCTGCCGACCACATGGCAGTGGTGATGAGCGAAGTGACCCATCCGCCCGACGTATTCGTCTTGCCAGTGCAGGATCAGACGGGAACGTACCAACGTGTGACCGAAGTCAACCCACAAGTCGACACGTGGAAGCTCCCCAATATCCAGATCGTTCACTGGAACAGCCCGGACGGTACACGCGTCGAGGGCATTTTGGAATTGCCGTTTGACGCCAAGCCGGGAACGCCCCTGCCGTTGGTCGTCGAGATCCACGGCGGGCCGACTGCGGCGACACTCTATGAAATGCGATTCTGGATCTACGGCAGAACGCTGTTCCCCGCACGCGGGTGGGCACTGCTGAGTGTTAACTATCGCGGATCGACGGGGTACGGAGACAGATTCCTCACTGATCTTATAGGCCACAAGAATGATCTGGACGTAAAAGACATACTCAGTGGTGTGGATGCAATGGTGGAACGGAAGATTGCAGATCCAGACAAGATGGCTGTCATGGGTTGGAGCAACGGTGGCTACCTGACGGACTGCCTGATCGCGCAGACGGATCGTTTCAAGGCGGCCAGCAGCGGCGCAGGCGTATTCGATACCGTCTACCAATGGCTGGCTGAAGACACGCCCGGCCACGTCATCAACTTCAACGGCGGGTTCCCGTGGAACCGGGCCGAGCAGATGCAGAAGGGATCAGCACTGTACAGTGCTGACAAGGTTAAGACGCCAACCCTGATTCACGTCGGCGAAAACGATCCGCGAGTTCCGCCGGCCCATAGCAGAGGCCTGTTTCGTGCACTGCACCACTATTTGCACGTTCCCACTGAGCTGATCGTATATCCCGGTGAAGGCCACGGACTGTCGACCTATGAACACCGCAAAGCCAAAATGGCATGGGATATCAAGTGGTTTGACTACTACGTGCTCGGGCGTGATTCGCAAAGCGACGAAGTGGGGTCGGACAAGAGCATTGACTAGGTGACATTGCGTTTGGCGAACGCTCGGCCGGCGTGATGTCCGAATCATCGGAGGTGGATGACGAATGTCCGACGGCGACTATCTACTCGGTACGAATTCACGAGAGCGAGTGCGACTCGGGTTTCAGCACCGCGTGTGGTCGGAGCAGGCGTGCGCACTGTGGCGGCGAGCGGGGTTTTCGCTCGGGCAGACCATCGCGGACGTCGGCTGCGGTCCCGGGTATGCGTCACTCGACCTTGCCGAACTCGTCGGATCGGACGGACGGATCATTGCGATGGACGCCTCGGAAAGATACACGGAACACCTTCGAGGGCAGGCGGCTGTGCGGGGCTTGCCTCATGTTGAGGTCCGACGTTGCGACGTTCAGCGACTCGATTTGGACGCGAGCACGATTCATGGTGCGTTCGCGCGATGGGTGTTGTGCTATCTTGAAGACCCGGAGTCGGTCGTCGAGCGCGTTTCGCTAGCACTGAAACCGGGCGGCGCGTTCGCGGTCCAAGACTACTTCAACTACCGCTCCTTAACCTTGTCTCCGCGTAGCGAAGCCCTCGATTGTGTGGTTGCTGCCATCGCCCAAAGTTGGCAGGCGCGGGGCGGGGACATCGACGTAGCCGGCCGACTGCCGACGATGATGCGGCGTTGCGGGCTTGACATTCACGATGTCCGACCGATCGTTCGAGTGGCCCGGCCGGGGACCGCGCTGTGGGAGTGGCCTGCGACTTTTTTCATGTCGTTCGTACCCACTCTGGTCAACGGCGAGTTTCTCACCCAAGAGCAGGCAGACGCTTTCTTTGACGATTGGCGTGAACGATCGTCCAACCCAGACGCGTTCTTCCTGACTCCTCCCGTTCTGGAGGTTCTCGGTGTCAAACGATGATTGG
>CAYQFV010000107.1:0-1633 GCA_964416845.1 uncultured Phycisphaeraceae bacterium
GGCGGAGCAGGCCGTTCCCTCATTATCGCCACCGACACACCGACGGTCAGGCTCGGGGGTGACGGTTCCCAGAACGGAATCGAACGGCGGCGGTTGCTGTTGCAGCTTGGACGAGCCACGCTCGATCCACTTGTCGGGTCCGTCATACTTGTCGTTACCGCAGCGTGCGATGAGGGCTTCGGCGTCGCCGGGATAGTTGCGGCGGATGTAGGCTGCCGCCCAGACCGCGCTTCCGAAGTATTGCGGGTCGCTCGTGTCGCAGGTTTCACCGGGTGCCAAACGGCTGCAGAACTGGTTGGGATTCTTGTCGCTGGGGTCCAGCCGCATCCACTGGTCTTCGGGAAGAGTGGCTTTCGGATTGTAGATGCGAAGGAAGTCTTCGAAAGGTTCGGGAAAATCCCATTCCTGGTCCGAGTCCAGGTATGCGTTCCGATCGAGATCCAGGAAGAAGCACACTTCGTCGTCGGAGATCACGCCGTCGATGTCGCACTCACTGAACAAACCGCCCGATTGGCCGAAGCCGTCGGCGGTGCTTTCGAGAAGCGCGTCGTAGCTACCGTTCTCGTTGAGGTCCAGGAAGCGCTCGCCGGGCGTCCATACGCCGTCGATCAAGCCACTGGTGGGAACGTTGGTCGAACCTGCCCGGTTTTCAGGCGTTCCCGTGCCCGGGTCATCGCCGTTGTAATCGATGAGCACCATCTGCTCGGTTTCGATGAAATCCTCACCCTGAAACTTGTTGAACAGCGTGTTGCCGTTGAGATCGGTGAAGGGCAGCCGAAGAAAAGGATCTTGCAAATCCGGCGAATCGCCAGCGTCCTGGGGCAGAACCCGCCACGGAATCTCGACCCAGCCCAAGACCGCGCCGCTGACGGTAACGTTGCCGTATGAGATTTCCTCCCAGTACTCCCGGAACGAATCTATCTCGTCGTTTTGGCCATCATCAAAGTACTGCTGAAATATGGCACGCGGATTGGCGCGCCTGGCGTCGGGGGTGCTGGACGACTTCCGCGGAAAGGCCAACATGATCGCAAACCTGCGGTCATCAGCGAATACAGCCGGCGCGAGGCACGACAACAGCAGCGCCAGCGCCGCCAGGACGCAACAGCACTTCGTGTGTGCCACCATGAATCTGCTCAGCAACTTCATCTTGGTATCATCTCCGCATGGCTTGAGGCTCCGGTCGCCGACTCCTGCTCGCCCGAAGGAGGATCAGGAACCCAACTCACATCGTCAACAAGCCAATCTGTCCAGTCAATAGGGCTTCAAAGCTTTGCCGCCATCTTGCCCAAATTCACACACGGGCGCCGCGTTTGACGAATCCGTACCCATCAAAATAAAACCCCGCTCGGGGCGTCTTCATTCGCAATCAATCCGCCGCAATGGCGTTTTCAGTCTGCTACAGGGGCGGTCATCACGCCGCCATCCTTCGAATACACCGACGATTCGCGTCGGTTGGCCTACGGTTGACACAAGCCACCGCACAGGTTGGCTGCGCTCGTCGCACATGCGTCACTCCAGACTCCGTCGCAGCAGGCTGGGCTGGCGTTGCAAACAAGGTCGCAGCACGTGACGTCGTCACAGCCGGGTGTTCCGTTGCCACCCGCCGCACAGCAATCGCCAGTGCCCGGTCCGC
>CAYQFV010000107.1:1733-6836 GCA_964416845.1 uncultured Phycisphaeraceae bacterium
CAGCCGGGTGTTCCGTTGCCACCCGCCGCACAGCAATCGCCAGTGCCCGGTCCGCAGGACTGACAAAGATCATCCTTCCCGTTTCCATCGGAATCTCCCGCACATACTGAGGCGGGGCCCTGCGATTCACCGCTGAGCGGCGGCGCGAGGCAGATGGGCTCGGGTACGTTCTGGCATGTGTCGTCGGCGAGGCAACACGCGACGGGACAAATGTCCACACAGGTGGCCGCCGCGAGCAGGGCACACGAAGCGCTCCAGACTCCGTCGCAGCAGAATGGGTCCTGGGCGCAAACGGAATCACAGCAACTGACGTCCTCGCATCCGGGCGATCCGTTGCCGAACGGCGAGCAGCAATCGCCGGCGCCCGGTCCGCAGGACTGACAGAGGTCATCTTTCCCGTTTCCGTCATTGTCTCCGGCGCACACCGAGCCGGTGCCCTGCGATTCGCCGTTGAGCGGCGGCGCGAGACAAACGGACTCAGCCACGTCCTGACAGGTGTCGTCGGCGAGACAGCAGGCAACCGTGGGACAGGCACACTCGGCGGGCAGGGTTGCAGCGATGGATGCACACCCGGCATCCCAAACACCCAGACAGCATGTCAGGTCTACAGCGCACACGGCGTCGCAACATACGCCGTCGTCGCATCCCGGATCTCCGTTGCCGCCACCTTGGCAACAATCGCCCGTCGCGTTGATGGGACAGGTGATCTCACAAGCGTCGTCGCGACCGTCGTTGTTGCCATCGCCGAGGCAGACCGAGCCGTCAGCTTGCGGAAAACCGCCCATGTTCCGACAGTTGGTCGGCGTGAGATCCTGACAATTGAGGTTGGTGAAACAGCACGCAACGGGCAGCTCGGGACACTGGCATTCGGCGGCGGCGGCGCCTCTGGCAATGTCAGCACAGACCGGCGTCCACCCGAAGAACGTTCCCTGAAGGCAACATAGCGGATTGATCTGACACACCGCTTCACAACACGCAGAGTCGTTGCACCCGAAGGATCCGTTGCCGGCTGGATCACAGCAATCGCCCTGAGCAACGCCAACGCCCCGCGGACAGGAGGGACACTGGTTCACGCACTCCGTCAAATCGGTCTGCATCATGCCCGCGTCAATGAGATCGATATCACCATCCGCATCACGATCGGCACAGAGACATTGCGAGGGGATTGCCCCGCCGGCAAAGCCGTTGAGACAATCGACGAACAGTCCGAAGTCGTCGATGTCCACGTCGCCGTCATCATCGCAATCGCCGCTGCCGGGGAATCGGCACCCCTGGCTGCAGACCGAACCGTTGCCCTGATAAAAGCCGAGGATGGCGGCGCACGTCGGTCCGGGCGTGTTGGGGAAACAGGCCGCTGAAGCGCTGCAACATGCGCCCGTCATCGGACAGCCAAGCGGATCGACCTCCACGCCGGATGGTGTCTGCGGACAGCGGTCGTGACAATCCACGATGCCGTCGGCGTCTTCGTCGTCTACTGCCGGCCCGTCGGTACAGGCGATGGCTCCGGTGATGCAATCGTACAGGCCGGTCGCGCAGGGGTCGGGGTCAGCGGGGTTGTCGCACGGTTGCCCGAGCAGAGCATTGTTCCCGTTGCACGGATCACACGGGTCGATCAGCCCATCGCCATCGGAATCCGGCTGACACTCGTCGGGGACGCCGTTGGTGTCGCAGTCTTCGCTGCCGCTTAGCAAATCGCAATCGTCAGGTCGACCGTTGAGATTGCAATCGGGAATACAATCGATGTTGCAGAAGAAAGGCCCGCCGGGCGAACCGCCGTTCTTGTCGATCTGGCAGTTGTCCGGCACGCCATCGGAATTGCAATCGGTGGCAAGCCCGAAGAAGATATCGCACTCGTTGAGGAAACCATTCCCGTCACAGTCACTGCTCGTGCCGGAATTGATGTCGCAGATGTCCGGTATTCCATTCCCGTTGCAATCAACCGCAGCACCGGGGTTGACGCTGTCAGACACGCCGCACCCGCACATGCCCGGCGATGTTTTGGCGGGGTCGTTGGGGCAGCCGTCATCGCAACCGACGGACCCGTCGTTGTCGGGATCGCCGTTGCAGGTGAGCAAGTCTCCGAGAAACGACCCGCTAAACGCCAAGCAGTCGGCTGCGTCGGAGTTGTCGACACACGCGGTGGCGAAACAGCAGGCACCGATATGCGGACAGCCATCGGTACGCACCGGAACGTTGGCCGCGGTGTCCGCACAGAGATCGCAGGTATCAATGACGCCGTCGCCGTCGGTATCGGTCTGACAGTCGTCGGGGATTGAGTTGCCGTCGCAGTCGGCGCTGGTGCCCGAGGCGAGATCGCATTCGTCGGCGATGCCGTTGGCGTTGCAGTCCGAATCGCACGAATCGGGTCGCCCGTTGTTGTTGCAGTCGGGGTCGCAACCGAAGTCGCAGAAGAATGGGCCTCCCAGCGCGACGCTGTCGCGCGAGATTTCACACTCGTCCGGCTTGGTGTTGGCGTTGCAGTCAGCGCTGGTCAAGTTATCGAGATCGCAACTATCCGGGATTCGGTTCTCGTTACAATCGAGAACCAGTTCGCACACGTCGGGTACGCCCGTGTCGTTGCAGTCCGGATCGCAGTTCGACGCGCAGAAGAACGGGCCACCGACGGCGGTTGACCCCGCGTCGATTTGACACTCGTCGGGCACTCCGTTGTCGTCGCAATCCCGAGATGCGCCGCTGAGAATCTCGCACGGGTCGGGGATTTGGTTTTGATTGCAGTCGGGGGCGCACTCATCCGGAATGCCGTCGCTGTTGCAATCCTCACTCGTGCCGTCCGTGATGTCGCACTCGTCCGGCGTGCCGTTGGCGTTGCAATCCGGCTCGCACGCATCCGGAACGCCGTTGTTGTTGCAATCAGGATCGCAACCGCTGCTGCAGAAGAACGGTCCGCCTGGTGCGGTGGATCCCACGCCGATTTGGCATTCGTCGGGTAGTCCGTTTTCGTCACAGTCGAAGCTCTGTGCGCTCGTCAGGTCGGCGCTGTCCGCGCTGCCGTTCAAGTTGCAATTGCCGGATCGCTCGTAGGCGCCGATGTCGACGGTTCCGTTGACGATTCGGACGCTTCCGTCCAGATCGATCGCCGGCAAGCCGCCCGGCGGGCTGTTGTTGCCCTGGTCGACGCACGGTGACCCTGCCAGCAAGCGATAGTCACCGTTGACCGGATCGACAAACGCGGGGTCGCCGCCGAGATTGCCCACGCCGCCAAGCGTGCTGCCACCAAGGTTTTGAACGCACGAGTTGTTGATCGCCGGCGAACCGTCGGTGATTCGGATCTGAGATTGTAAGCTCTCACCTGCGAAGTCGGAGTTGTTCCAGAAAACGCAATTGGTGACCAGCGTGTTGGCACCCGTCCCGGCGTTGGACATGCCTCCGCCGAGGAACGTCGCGACGTTGTTGGCGAACGTGCAGTTCGACACCGTGGCGGATGCGTCGAAGGTGTACAACCCGCCTCCGGAATTGGTGGCGCGGTTGTCGTAGAACAGACAGTTGACCAATCGCGGGGTTCCACCGTTGTTGTTCATGCCGCCGCCGAGTTGGGCGGAATTGTCGACCAGCGTGCAACCGACAAACGTCGGCGCCCCGCCGGCAACCCGCACGCCTCCGCCCAGGATATCGTCGCCCCGGTCGGTTGCGTGGCCGGCGGTAATCGTGAAACCGTTGAGCTCGGCCGTCGGCGTCAGGCCGATCGCGGTCACGACGTGAAAGCTGTTGTCACTCGTGCCGGTCGTGACGTCGTCCGCGTTCAAGTCGCCGCTGAGGATCGTCTGGTAGGCGACGGTGTTTCGACGGGTCGGGTCGGGCGCGGTCGCGCCGGCATATCCGCCTTTGATGACCACGTCGTCGATCATGTCGAACGACACGGCGCGATCGCTCGCAGCCGGGGTGTAGATTCCGGCGGCGACGCGCACTTCCGTGACGCCGCCGTTCGCCGCCCGTGCGGCTGCCAAGGCGGTCTGCAAGTCCGTGTAGGCGGATGCCCACGTCAAGCCGTCGTTGGAACCGGTGGCGGCTTGATCGACGAACAAGACCCCCTGAGCGCGAACCTCCGTGGTCGGACCCATCAGCGCTGCGGCTACAAGCAGACCCGTCAATGTTATGGCGTGATGCAACACTCGCCCTCCTTTGTCCCCAGGGAACCCCCTCCGCCACGACTGCTTCCCTACGAGCCGCGGGCCTACTGATTATCCCCATCTCACGGCCCGGTTGCAAGGCGATTCTATCTCCACCCTGCCGCGGGGTTACGCAGAGCGTCCGCCGCAACGCCCGGTAACACGCAGCAGAACGCCGCTTTGCCAGTATGGAAAGGTGTAGGCCGCTCTCGCTCGCGTCGGGCACAATTGAGAGGACCTCGGTTGGACCGGTAATGCACGGTGTGACGGCAGCGCTGAATCGTCCGCGTTTGTTGGACGAAGGGTATTCTTGGACGTCGTGCTGCATCGCGGATAGGTTTGGCCTGCGACGCGGCGGGACCACGAACTCATGGCGATGGGAGCTTCTGCAGATGCCGGTCATCGGGCATTCTTTTGTGGGACTGGCGACGGCGATGAGCACCAAGCCGTCGGCGAAGCGCCCGTCGGGCGAGGGATTGTGGGTTCCGGTGATCGTCGGACTGGCCTATCTGCCTGACATCGCGGGCGAAGCTCTTCGCGCAGCAGGTGCCGAGCCTGCGCAGACGATCAGTCATTCGGTGTTGTTTGCGGTGGTGACGGGAGTCGCGACCGGCATCGTGATGCGCTGGTCGATGGGTCTGCACTTCCGGCGGTGTGCTAGCATCGCAGTGTTGACGATTCTGCTGCACGACGCCCTTGACTTGCTCCAGGCGACAGGACGCATGCCGTGGTGGCCTGTCTCGGGCTTCGCGGCGGCCCCTGGTCTGGCGATCATCCCGACCAATGTCGCGGCTGAGGCTGCGATATTCGGGGGGCTATTCGTAGCGTTCCTGGCATTTCGGTTCGTCATGCTGCGACGAAAAGTTCTGCGCGAACAGCAGCAGCCAGCGGCGGTCCGTCCGTCGCGATTTCAGCTAATCGGCTACGCGCTGACGTTGGGGATTCTGGCGATGGCTGCGACGACGCACGCCCTTCG
>CAYQFV010000107.1:6936-12502 GCA_964416845.1 uncultured Phycisphaeraceae bacterium
GGTCGGACGCCCCGCTTGAGGTTCGCCGAGCGCGGACCGCGCCGCTGGTGGCGACGTTGGAAACTCGATTCGCCGATCACGATCGCCTCAGCCACGTGTTGGCCAAAATCGAGCGGGCGCTCAGCAACGCGAGAGGCATCCGCCCATCGGATGGCAACCAGAATTGACGACGTCGTGCCAAACCCCGCGCGTGTCGCACTCGGCTGCGAGCGACATGCGGGTGGCAACGGAAGCCGGGGCTCGCCGTGTCGGAATTCGATCTGCCTGATGGCTCGTTTGGGGCTTGAGAATTCTCGTCGCCACTTGAACCTCCGCCACGCCTGTGTATTCTGTACGCGGGTTGACCGCAACTTACTACTGGAAAATAATTTGTACAAATTTCGGCAGAAACGGTCGCCATGAGCGATTTGCGTTGATAGGATTCCGAGGTTGGCCCAGATTGGTCCAACGGCGTGGCAAGCCAATGTTGTCCGATCTTGTCGCGATCGGCGCGCCTGTCGGCTTGAACGTGCTGTGTGCTGTCAAAAATCCGATTTAGTGCAAGCTCTCGCTATTTGGGGAAAGAAGCGAATGCTCGACGACCAAAACGGAAACACATTCCCATGTGTGCTGATCGACCTGAATACGCAGTGTGATTTCTTTGACCCCACCGGAGCCTGCCCGGTTGTCGACTCGCACTACATGCACCGGGACCTTCGCAGGGTTGTCGCATGGGCGCGGAGGAATCAAGCCCCTGTTGTGTCGTCGATGGATTCCCGCCGTAAGGTGGAGACGGGGCGTAACGGTCACGCTCGATACTGCATCGAGGGAAGCGCCGGGCAAAGCAAGCTTCCGTTCACGTTGCTACCCAATCGTGTTTTTGTCGCTGGCGACAACACGCTGGCGATCTCGACGGACCTTTTCCATAGGCATCAGCAGGTCATCTTTCCGCAACGCACCCCGGACCTCTTCGCGAATCCCAAAGCGGACCGCTTCATGACCCAACTGCACGCCGAGGAATTCATTCTCTTCGGAGCCGTCACCGAGAGCGAAGTCAAGGCTGTTGCGCTCGGATTGATCGCTCGTCACAAACGGGCGACGGTAATTACCGATGCGTGCGGATGTTGGAACCGATCGGAATCGGAATTGTCTCTTCGCCAGATGGCTGCCAAAGGTGCCAACCTCTTAACCACCGACGAATTGCTCAAACGCAAGCTCCCACGACGCGGACGCTACACAGCCACAACGCGTCTGGTCGCCTGGCCGGTGAACCCCGCTCTAAGTCGCGTGGGCGACGGTGTTCAAGCGCACGTCGCCTCGCAGGGCAACGGGCTGGGCAATGGCCACTCGGAACAATCACCGCACGCGATGTAAACACACGCTCGCAGTAGGTGATGGTGACCGATGGGTCACGCGATCCGGAAACGTCCAACTTGTTCGATCAATCGGAAGCGGCTATTGTTCCGGTCGAGCCGCGTGTCGGGCGGTGTCCGTCGAGGTCACCCGCAACCGCAGGCGTTGATTTGAATTCAGAGCGATGGCCAAGAAGAAAAAACTCCCCAAACAACTCGCCATACTGGACGAGGATCTTTGCACCGGGTGCGATGCATGCGTCACTGTGTGCCCCGTTGACTGCATCGACAAGACCTCCGACCCGACCAACCCCGGCTACGCGATGGGCGTATGTACGATCCACCTGGCGGTTTGTATCGGATGCAAGCTGTGCGCTCAGGTATGCCCTTGGCACGTGATCACGATGGTGCCGAGCGAACAAGTGATGATGATGCCCGAGGTGGCAGCCTTGCTCGAATAGGCCGTCACGCGGCACGCCGATCGTTGGTCTTGCCGAGTGGTCATTTCGAAACCAACGACGATTTGAGGTTGCACGCAGGTGGCCGCGGTGGCGCGGTCACCTGCGTGGTAGCTCAGCTCTTTCCCATCCGGAAAGCATCCCGCAACGCCCGATTGAACGGCAACGCGGGAAACCCCAAGCCGGCGACTCCGGACCATTGGTATCCAACATCACCCTACGAATCCGTCGAAACTCAACACACACGAGTGGGTCATGTCGATACCTACGCACGACTCCCGGTAACGGTAGAATATAACGAAAATGGCGTCAATAGGTAAAATGGGGAGTTGTCGATTTTACCAGCGCGTCTCGTAGCGGTCTTGCCGAGTTGTCCGGTCCAACTATTCGGTAGGGCGAACAAAGTGTCGTGCGTACGGGCGCGATTTCGTTCAGGATCGGGTCGGGCAGGGCCGATAACCACGGGCGAACGTCGGGCTCGCGTGGCACGACGTTACGTGGTATCCGACCGGAAACATGCGTCATGCAGCGGACTGACAGGGCGTTGCCAGTCATCACGCCGGGCGCGAAGCGACTGAAAAGTCTCCTTGAACGCCGCCCTCTGTACCTCAACATTGAAACAACCAACATTTGCAACGCACGTTGTGTTTTCTGCGCGTATCCCAAGATGCAACGCCCCAAGACGGTCATGCCGCAGGCGTTGTTTGAAAAGACCATCGGCGACTATGTCGAGATGGGCGGCGGGGCGGTTAGCCTGACGCCGATTGTTGGCGACGTGTTGGTGGACCCTTTGTTGACTGAACGGTTGGACGCGTTGGACGCGACGCACGAAATCACCAACGTGAGCCTGGTGACCAATGGCATCGCTTGGAAACGACGATCCGAATCAGTCCGGCGATCCATCCTGGGGCGTCTCGACGCGATCAGCATCAGCATCGGCGGAGTGGACGATGCGTCGTACAAGACGATGTTCGGCGTGGATCGGTTTCGGCAGGTTCGCGCTGCCATCGAAGACATCTGCGATCTCAAATCGCGGCACGACCTGCGGGTCGAGATTCATCTGATGTTTCGCGTGAATCGCGAGATTGATGATCTTCTCACCGACCAGCGGATGAACGCCTTTCGGGCTGAGGGTGTGACAACGGTCAGCGCGATCAACCGTTTTGCGAATTGGGGTGGCATGGTCGGTGAGCAGGATTTGCCGCCCGGTGCGCATCTCGTGGCGGTCGATACGTCGTCCGAAGCCGTTCGACACGCCAAGGCCAACCCCTGCTTCGTGTTCAATCTCACGCCGGAAGTCACGTCGACCGGACTCGTGACGGCATGCGGATGTATGAACGCCGAAGCGCGGGAGTTGATTCTGGGCGACATACGAACCGAGCACCTACGCGACATCTGGCAGGGTGAGGCGAGACGTCAGCTTCAACTGGCATTTGGCACGGATCGAATCTCGAGTATTTGTAAACAGTGCAGCTACTACGCCGACGGCGAGGAGTTCATCCGCAATCCCGCGTTGTCGCACTTCGCGATCGGCGACAATCCGTGGGAAATACTACGACGTTACGGACCGCCACCCGCCGGCGATGTACTATCCAAAGTATTGGACGATCTGATCGAGCGGGGCTGCCGGAGGATTGGGCTCTATGGGGCGGGCAACTTCACGCGTCGGGCGGTGTGTCAGGACGGCCTGAATCTTCGCGATCACTCGATCGCAGCGATCATCGACGATCGCAACGACTTGCTGGGCGCCCAAATCGACGGCGTTACGATTGTTTCGCAGTTGCAGGCGATTTCGCAGGGCGTCGATGCCGTCGTGCTCGCCACGGATCAATACGCAGCCGACCTGTGGCGGGCTTCGCAACCGCTGCGCGACGCGGGAATCCTGGTCGTCGACGTCGGCAATCACTGCTCGTCACAAACCGCTTGCATCACAAGCGAAGTCTGACCAACCACATTCCTGGGTACGAAAAACCATAAACACGAAACGCGACGCGGTTACTCGTTGCGTCTGCGGGCGGCAACGATACACTTCTGTGCTAGCGAGCCGGAGGACCGTTCAGGGTGATCGCCCCGGGCGCGTCTGATCGGTCTGTCGAAGCGACTTGCGTGCGGTAGGCCGCGCGGAAGGGTTCGGCAGAGCGGTGGGCCCGCGTCGGGGGTGGGGCAGGAGCACTTCGTGGCTGACCGACGGCACAACATCGCATCCACGACCGAGCACGCCGATGCGCTCGCGCGACTGTGTGCCGCCGGGATCGACCTGGGGGCGGACGCGTCAGACGCCGTTCTTGAGCAACTTAAGCGCTCGCTCGACGATCTGATCGATGCGGAGGTTAAGGTTCGTGATCGCAACGAGCGACTGGAAGCGAAGTGCGCCCGCCTCGAACGCGAACTGCAATGTCTTCGATTCGCGTTTGAGCACGCCCCCGAAGCCTTGCTGGTCACTGATCTACACGGCGGCATTTCCGAGGCTAACGTAGCTGCGACATCGTTGCTGTCTCCGTCGGGCGGCGAGCTTGCCGGCAAATCGCTATGGCAATTCGTGGACGAAGAGGATCGCAACGCGCTTGCGAGCGAATTTACGACTCTGGAGATCGATAGGGCAGAGGGCACGTTTGCTGCGCGATTGCGTCCTTGCGGCGGTGACGCGCCATTGACGGCATCGTTCACGGTGACGCGGCGAGGTGATGATTCGCAAGAAGATTCCCAACTCCATTGGATCATCCGCGACGTTGGGAAAGATCGCCTCAAAACCGCGGAAATCCGATTTCGCCATCTCTTCGAGCACATGCCCGACGCGGTGGTCATCATCGACCCGAGTACGACATTGCCGGTGGAATTCAATGATCTCGCTGCGCAAATGCTGGGATACTCGCGTGAGGAGTTCTCGGCGCTTCGGGTCGCCGACTACGAGGCCAACGAATCGCCGAGTGACGTCCGCAGAGGCGTGACGAAGGTGCTGCGCGACGGCAAGGACATGTACGAAACACGGATGCGAACGAAGCAGGGCGACGTTCTGCACGTGTCGGTCAGTGTGCGCGTGGTGGAGATTGGCGATCGGAAGGTCCTTCAGAGCATCCGCAAAGACATCACCGATCGCAAGAATGCGGAGACTGAAGTCCGCGAGCAAGAAGAACATTTGCGGCGAGTGATCGAGCACATGCCGGTCCTCATGGATGCGTTTGATTCAACCGGACGCATCGCGGTTTGGAACAAGGAGTGCGAACGGGTTACCGGTTACGCGGCCGACGAGATGGTCGGCAATCCCAACGCGTTGGATCTTCTGTATCCCGATCGCACGGTGTCGCGGGAGGCAATGCTGTATCGCATGGACGACGGCGCTGATTTCCGAGGGCGCGAGTGGGATCTGGTGGCCAAGGATGGCAGCATTAAGACGATCGTCTGGTCCAACTTGTCGAAAGAATTCCCGATACCGCGCTGGGCGTCCTGGAGCATTGGACTCGACGTGACCGACCGCAAACATGCTGAAGAGCTCGCAAAACTACGTGAGCGGGAATTGGCCCACGTCTCACGCTTGGTCACGCTGGGAGAGATGGCCGGCGGGCTTGCTCATGAGCTGAACCAGCCGCTGGCAGCCATCATGAACTATACTGAAGCATGTATTCAAACGTTGAGTACAAAGGACGGGAACGATTCATCGCTTCGATCCAATTTGGAGAGCATTTCGGCGATGTCCAATCGGGCCGGCCAGATCATTCGCCGGCTGCGGGGTCTGGTCCGCAAGCAAGAACCCAGCCGCTCCGCCGTTAGGATGAACGC
>CAYQFV010000107.1:12602-14466 GCA_964416845.1 uncultured Phycisphaeraceae bacterium
AGCTTCACATGAATTCAGAAGACGTCACCGTATTTATCGTGGATGACGATTTGGACGTTCGCGATTCACTCCGATCGCTGATGGAATCGGTCCGACTGAAAACGCAGTCATACGAATCGGCCATCGCATTTCTGGAAGACCTGGACGAAAACGCCCCCGGCTGCCTGCTTCTGGACATTCGGATGCCGGGGATGGGTGGCATGGACCTGCAGGAAGAACTCGTCAAGCGTGGCGTAACGCTGCCGGTGATCATCATCACAGGCCACGCCGACGTGCCGATGGCTGTCAAAACGCTTCAAACCGGTGCGTTCGATTTCGTTGAAAAACCTTATCAAGGGCAACTGCTCATCGACACTGTCTGGCGCGCGATACGGCAGGACCAAAAAGCTCGCGAAGAGCGTGCTGAGCACGACTCCATGCGAACTCGATTCTTGGATCTAACGCCGCGCGAATCGCAGATCGTAGACATGGTCGTGAACGGGATGACGAGCAAGACCATTGCTTCACAATTGCATGTGACGACGCAAGCGATCGACGCCCATCGCGGTCGGGCGATGAAAAAGCTTGGTGTGGACAGCGTTGCGATGCTCACGCGGCTTGCTCTTGCGGCAGATCGAATCCCCGCCGAGCCGGCGGCGGCCTTGTAGTAAAAACCAACCACGACACAGTGTTTCGCAATTGCACATTTCGCGCGTGCTGGCCGATCGGCATGGTGTGAAGAAGTCATCAGCCGCGCGCACGCTGGCGTGCGGTGCAGCACGACGACCACCTGCGACATGGAAGTACCTTGATGTCCTCTGAACCCACGGTTTTCGTCATCGACGACGATGTTGACATTCGTGAATCTCTGAAGGCGTTGCTGAGCACGATGCGGCTGCGTGTTGAGACGTTCCCGACTGTTCGCAAGTTCTTGTCCGAGTTCGATCCTACGTCTAGAGGGTGTGTGGTGGCAGACATCCACATGCCCAGGCGGGGGGGACTCGAACTACAGGACGAATTGCGACGAACGCAGTGCTCCATCCCGATCATCATGATGGCGGGACATGCAGACATTCCGGCGACCGTCCGCGCGGTGAAACGGGATGCGTTCGATGTTCTTGAGAAACCCTTCGACGGAAGCGTCTTCGTCGATCGCGTTCGAGAGGCCATCACGCTGGACACTCAGCGTACCGAACGGCAATAGGGACTGCGGGATCAGACCATTGTTAGGACCGCGACGTGTTTCAAAAACCCACAAGCACGTGTGTACAACCAATTGAATAGCGCGTTTCGGCATAGCCGAATTGAACTACAGATCGACGTTTGCCCGATCGAGCGGGCGAGAAGCCGTTCGCGCTCCTTTGCCGCAGCCAAGCGGTGGATCACTACGGATCGCGGGCCGCAATGGCTACGATAGCTTAGCTGCAAAGTACGGAGGGCGTGATTTATGGGTGGAACGGTTGACGACATAAACTTGGCACGAGCAAGGAGTCGAGTCGCCCAGCTTCCGCCGCATGTGGGGAACCCGCTCATGGGATTTCTGGACGACGTGGAGGAGCTGACGCGTCAGTTGGGACGGCTGAAGTATTCGCTGGAGGGCGAACTTGCGTCTGCGCAGTTGAAGGCGGCGTACGAGCGATTCGATCGCCAGGCCGCAGCAAGCGAAGCCGTCGAGTTGGACCGATGAGGGGAAACCGGCGGCATCTCCGGCCGCGAAGTGTTCGGGGTTTTCGGGGTTGATACTGAGTCGTTGGCGGCACGTGGCCAGACCCCGACTCAGGGAATTGGTGATCAGTTGTGGCGCGGTGATGGGTGGGAAACGCGTCTGAGGCCGGTAGAGACTTAACAACAAACGGGGTGAATTTATGACAAGCAACGCATCGAA
>CAYQFV010000108.1:0-12279 GCA_964416845.1 uncultured Phycisphaeraceae bacterium
CCTGCGATACTGTCAGGCCAATTCGACACCGATTTGGCGCAATGGGGTGCTGCCGCCGCCGAGTTCGGCACGCCGCTTCTCGTTGAATGGGGTACCGAGTGCAACGGGGAGTGGTTCAGTTGGAATGGCGTGTGGAACGGCGGCGGTACGACCGATGGATTCGGAGACCCAGAGAAAGCGGACGGTCCGGAACGGTTCGTCGCCGTCTATCGGCACATCGTGGACATCGTTCGCGGGCAGGGCGCCGGCAACATCACGTGGGTGTTTCACGTCAACGCTCCTGACGTGCCCGACGAGCAGTGGAACCGTTTCGAAAACTACTACCCAGGCCATGATTACGTGGACTGGCTCGCGATCAGCGTATACGGCGCTGGCACGCCATTGGACACCGGTGTTGAGTCGTTCCGTGAGCAACTCGATGTCGAGTATGGTCGCCTTGAAGCGCTCGCCGCGGACAAGCCGATCATCGTGGCTGAGATGGGCTCGGCAGCCAACAACGCGGAAGCTCCGCCGGAGGACTGGACTGGTGCGGCGCTCACCGACCTGTTCGACGGACGGTGGCCACGGATCAGCGGATTCTGCTGGTGGAACGAGGCGTGGCCAAACGACGACGACCCCGCACACGATACAACCATGCGGGTGCAAGACGTCCCCAATCTCGCGGCGGTCTTCAAAGACCAACTGGAACGCAATAGCGATAAACTGCAAGAGCGCGTCGTTTTCGACGCGGTTGGCGTTGATTCTGCCGCACCGTGACAGCGGATGACGAAGGCCGAAAGTGGGTGCCCCGGAGCGCAGTACCGATTGAACGCGCCCATCCGCTTTTGCGAAGACCGGTTGTGTCTATCAGACTGCCGATGGCTTGGCGCTTCCTTCGCGCCGGGTTCGTTTCAACGCGTATACGCGTATGCGTTCGATTATGGAAGCGTCTGGAAGCACATGCTCAGATCGTAGTCGCTGGGGAACCGTCCGCCGGGATCGTCCAGAATGTGTTGTCCCGCGCCGACGTTGGAGGAACTCATCCAGAGGAACGAGCACCCGTCCGGGTTGGCTGTGCCCTGAATGGATATCCAACCGTCACTGATCGTGCAGCCAGCCGGCAGTGTCGCGGAGTAGGAATAGAGGGTATTTCCGGAGTACGTCAGGCCGGTGTCGACTTTGGTGGGCGTGACGAGGAACGAGCATTGCTCGACGCCCGGTTCGCCGAACGCGTTGGCATAGAACTTGATCTCGTAGTTGTCCGGCGACTTGGCGCAGGGCGTGAAGACAAGATCGGGCGGGCTTGGCGGTACGGCGACGTCCGTGCCGATCGTGTTGAGTCCCCACCAGTTGACTTCTGAGATCGTTCCGTTGATTCCCGAAAAGCTCTCGTAGTGAATCTCGTTGCCGAGCACCCAACCGGCGTCCGAGAACCCGGTATCACCCCACGTGTCGAGCGGTGAAGAGGCCGGCGAAGCAAATGCCGAGCCAACCGGGCATTGCGGAAGTGGCGGGGGCGACGGGTTGCAATCGCGGTTGAGAATCGCCTGATCGCCGCAGAGTGGATCCCATGAATCGTTGATATTGCAACAGAAGGAATCGCCCGCGCACACGGACGAGCAGCAGGCAGCGTCATCGCAGCCGGGGGTTCCATTGTCGGCGAAACAATCCCCGTTGCCGGGTCCGCAGAAGAAGCCGCAAAGACTCTTGGCCTCATCAACGCAAATGGAGTCCCATCCTGCCTGCAACGGATCGCAGCAGATCGAATCTTGGGCGCAGACATCTGCACAGCATTGCGTGTCGTTGCACCCGGGGGTGGTGTGGATCGCGAAGCATTCGCCGCTGGTGGGGCTGCACGTCGGTGATACTTGAAACTCGTCAATGTCGAGCGTGTAGTCCCCCGCGTCGCCGTTGAATCCGTCGACGACGATGTAGTACGTCGTTCCGGCAGTGAGGGGCACTCTCGGGATTTCAGCTACGAATGGGTCCGGAAACGAGGGGGTCGAGCAGCTATCGTCGTTGCACGCGACGGCGGTACCGGATTGAAACGAGCCGCACGCGTCGGCGTAAACGTACACCTTGGTGTCGTAGGCTGAGTTGGTGCACGTGGATATCGCGATCTCAATGTCGACGAGCGGCTGATAGACATAGACGACGTCGGGCGACCCGGGAGTGTTCAAATCGCAGGTCTCGTCGAAATCGTCGTTGAACGGCGCGGTTGAGCCGATGACGCTGAACGGGAGGGAGTCCACGACAATGGCGGAATCGCAGCGTTCGCCGCGCCGTCCGAGGTAGTTGTCCTGGAAAGCGCCGTAATCAAGCAGGTCGATCGGACCATCGTTGTTGAAGTCGAAGGCGGAGCAGCCGGGGCCAGCGTTGTTGAGCGCGCAGTCGTGAAACCCATCAAACTCGTCCAGGAAAAACCCCAAACCGCTTGCGGCAGCCGAGGTGTCCGAGGCTTGAGATGAGGCGACCGGGTCCGCGCCTCGCGGACGGGCGCGACGTTTGGCCAACCCTTGTGCGAAGTTGCCACCGACTCCGTCAACCGCTGCCGATCCTTGTTGGGCGACCGCAGCCGGCAGACGCAGTGCACCCTCGAACGAACCTACCGAAACGATGACGACCATACCGACCAAACTCCTCATCACCTTCCGTGTCACAGCAAGACTCCCCTCAGCAAAACCAAAGCTTGTACATTTCCCCGCCAAAGAAATGCGCCCGATGATGATCTTGAACCTGCGTGCGCCAACCGCGTCTACGCGACGGTCGGCAAACCCCTATGAAGCAGTCGCGAGCGAACGCCAAGTCCGCGCGGCGACTCTGCGAGTGTGGGTGATACCCCTGTTACGTCTACCAAGGATAGCAACGGCCTAAGGGTCATGTCCACCGAATGATGTCGCCGGCCCCATCAAATGAGGCGAAAACCCACGTTATCGACCCCACAACTTGAGGAATTCGCGGACGAGTTGAAATCTTTGAGGGTTCTCGAAATCGCAATATCGGTCGACTCGCGCGATCGGTCGGGGAGGGCGGGACGATGTGGCGACTTGCCGAACGCCGCACGCTGGCGGTACAACATTGCTTCGCGCGGTATGAGTGGATGACGAACGATTCGTCCTCGCAGGCTGGCATTCGGGACGGCCGACGGATGCGGTCCGAAACATCGTGGGAGTGATCATACGTGGACGACCTTCGGAAGAAACGAGCTTTGGTTTGTGGCGGCACGCGTGGTATCGGACGGGCGTGCGCGTTCGAGTTGGCCAACCGTGGGGCGTCGGTGACCATCGCGGCGCGAGACGCGGCTGCACTGGAACGGGTTCGCGCGGAGTTGCCTGAGATTGAGGGCGAAACTCACACGACCATTTGTGTCGATTTTTCGGACCCCCAACGCACCCGCGACGAAGTGGCCCGGCATATTGGGGAGCATCGAGGTTTTGACATCCTGGTAAATAACAGCGGCGGTCCTGCCGCGGGGCCTATCGTCGACGCGAGCGCGGACGCTTTTTCGTCCGCCTTCGCCAGCCATCTGATCGCCAATCACTTGCTCGTTCAGGCGGTGTTGCCCGCGATGCGTGCGGCTGGGTATGGCCGAATCGTCAACATCGTGTCGACGTCGGTGGTTCAGCCGATCAAAGGCCTTGGCGTATCCAACACGATTCGAGCAGCCGTTGCGAATTGGGCGCGCACGCTGGCGGCTGAAGTCGGCGGCGACTGCGTTACGGTGAACAACGTGCTTCCGGGATTTACGGCGACCGATCGACTGAAATCCATCATCGATACCAAGGCCTCCAAACGCGGCGTTGATGCGTCGGTGGTTGAACGCGACATGATCGCGTCCATTCCTCTGAAACGCTTCGCGACGCCCGAAGAGATCGCCGCGGTGGTGGGCTTTCTCGCGTCGCCGGCGGCGAGCTACATTAGTGGCGTCAGCATTCCCGTGGACGGCGGACGTTTGGCGACTCAGTCATGACAACGGCGGACATCAGCAATTTCATCGACGGTGTGATGACAGCGCCGGTGGGCGGTGATTACCTCGACAATGTCGATCCTTCGACCGGCGAGGTTTACGGGCGGGTTCCGGATTCAGACGCGCGCGACGTCGAATTGGCAGTGGCGGCTGCGGTGCGAGCGTTTCCGGCGTGGTCGCGGACGCCCGCAGATCGGCGATGCAGAACTCTCCTCAAACTTGCGAATGTGCTCGAAGCGCAGATCGACCGGTTCGCGACGGCTGAATGTGTCGATAACGGCAAGCCTCTGACGCTGGCGACCAACCTGGACATTCCGCGGGCGGTGAAGAACCTTCGTTTTTTCGCGACGGCGGTGGTGCATGCGCAGTCTGAATCGCACGCGATGGAGTCGGCCATCAACTACACGCTGCGTCAGCCGCGGGGTGTGGCGGGGGTGATTTCTCCGTGGAATCTGCCGCTGTATCTACTGACGTGGAAGATCGCGCCGGCGCTGGCGACCGGAAATACAGTGGTGGCTAAACCGTCCGAGCTGACGCCGATGACAGCGTATCTGCTTGGCGAACTGTGTCAGGAGGTGTCACTCCCGCCGGGGGTGCTCAACATCGTCCACGGGCTTGGGGCCAAGGCGGGGGCTGCCATCACGAGACATCCGCGCGTGGTCACGATTTCGTTCACGGGTGGCACGGTGACCGGCGCGGACGTTGCGACGGCGGCAGCGCCGTTGTTCAAGAAGGTCGCCTTGGAGTTGGGCGGTAAGAACCCCAACATCGTGTTCGGTGACGCCGACATGGATACCGCCATCGAAACGAGCTTGCGATCGTCGTTCGCCAATCAAGGCCAAGTGTGTTTGTGCGGCTCGCGCATGTTTGTGGAGCAAGACGTGTTCGATGCGTTCGTTGGCCGATTCGTTGAACGGACCGCCAAGCTCCGGGTGGGCGATCCGCTCATTGCGGGGACCGATCAAGGGGCGGTCGTCTCGAAAGCGCATCTCGACAAAATTGAACGGTACGTGCAGATTGCTCGTGACGACGGCGGGAACGTGCTGGTCGGTGGACGTCGGCCGGAATCTCTGCCGGCTCGATGCGCTGGTGGATACTTTTACGAACCGACGGTGATCACAGGTCTGAGCGCCGACTGCCGGGTCAATCGCGAAGAGATTTTCGGTCCGGTGGTGACGATCACGCCGTTCGCGACCGAATCGGAAGTGATCGGCCACGCCAACGACACGCCGTATGGGCTTTGTGCGACGATTTGGACGTGCGACCTGTCTCGCGCTCATCGTTTGGCAGACCGGCTGGAGGTGGGCACGGTGTGGATCAACTGCTGGCTGGTGCGTGACCTGCGCGTGCCGTTCGGCGGTATGAAGAGCAGCGGCGTGGGTCGGGAGGGCGGCGTCGAAGCGCTGCGATTTCATACCGAACCGAAGAACGTTTGTATTCAGATTCCCAATTCGAGTTGTCACCATGACCCAACGTGAAGCAGACGATCGCAGTGTCGTCAGTCAACGCGCCCCCGAGCCGGTGGGCGCTTATCCGCATGCCAAACGCGCCGGCAACCTGATGTTCCTATCGGGACTCGGACCACGCGTTCGCGGCAGCAGCGAGGTGCCCGGTGTGGTGGTGGGCGACCGCGGCGAGATCGTCTCGTACGACTTTGAGTCGCAATGTCGTAGCGTGTTTCAAAACATTCGCACGGTGGTTGAAGACGCCGGATGTCGTTGGGAAGACATCGTGGATGTCACGGTTTTTCTGACGAACATGAAAGACGACTTCGCGACGTTCAACCGCCTGTACGCGGAGTGCTTCGCGTCGAATCAGCCGACGCGCACGACCGTCGAGGTGACGGCGTTGCCAACGCCGATCGCCATCGAGTTAAAGGTGATCGTCGCGTGCGAAGCGTAGACCAAGAGCCCGCGGACCTCGCGCTTCACTCGGTTTGAGACCACGACGATTCGGTTTTGGGAAAAGGTGGGCGATGCTAAGACCATGCTATCCATATTACCTGGCCAACGAAGCGGTTTCAGCGAACACGGACTTGGTCGTGACGAACAAGTACACCGGCGCGGTTGCGACGCGGGTGGCGGTGGCGGATACGGCGACGATTGATCGGGCGATCGGGCTGGGGGTGGAGGCGGTGGACGCATGCCGTTCGATGCCATCGTACGCGCGTGCGACGGTGTTGCGACACGTCGAGCGGCGAATGACGGAGCGTCTTGACGAACTGGCGGAGACGTTGGCGATCGAAGCGGGCAAGCCGATTCGCGACGCGCGCGGTGAAGTGGGTCGGGGGATTGATACGTTTCGGCTGGCGGCTGAAGAGGCGACCCGGATTTACGGCGAGTTCATGCCGCTGGATATTTCGCCGCGGAGCGAAGGATACGAGGGGATGTGGAAGCGCGTGCCGGTGGGTGTGTGCTCGTTTATTTCGCCGTTCAACTTTCCGATCAATCTAGCTGCGCACAAGATCGCCCCGGCGATTGCTGCGGGGTGTCCGTACGTGTTGAAGCCTGCGTCGCGAACGCCGGTGGGAGCGCTGATACTCGGCGAGATACTTGCGGAGACGGACCTGCCGAAGGGGGCGTTCAGCATCCTACCGTGCGGGCGGGCGGAGGCGGATCAGTTCACGACCGACGAGCGTCTGAAGCTGCTTTCGTTTACGGGAAGCCCGGCGGTGGGGTGGGCGTTGAAGGCAAAAGCGGGCAAGAAGAAAGTGGTCTTGGAGTTGGGAGGTAACGCGGCGTGCATCGTGGACCGGGGCGTGGACGAATCGCACGCGGCGAGACGATTGACCATCGGAGCATTCTATCAGTCGGGTCAGTCGTGCATCGGGATACAGCGCGTGTTGGTGCACGAAACGATGTTCGAGTCGATGAAAGAGCGCCTGGTGTCGGCGGCGACGGGGTTGGTGGCGGGTGATCCGCTGAAAGAGGATACATTCCTAGGCCCGATGATTTCCGAAGGCGAGGCGAAGCGGGTGGAGTCGTGGGTCGGCAAGGCGGTGGATCGCGGAGCGAAGGTATTGTGCGGCGGTAGTCGCACGCGGGCGTTCTATGACGCGACCTTATTGGAGAACGTGCCCGACGATGCGTCCGTTTCGTGCAAGGAAGTGTTTGGACCGGTGGCGATTCTGGAACCGTTTTCAGATTTTCATCGGGCGTGCGACCGGGTGAACGCAAGCGTATTCGGTCTTCAAGCGGGTGTCTTTACGGAAAGCCTCCACAACGCGTTTTATGCGTTCGATCATCTGGATGTCGGCGGCGTGGTGATCAATGATGTGCCGTCGTTTCGGGTCGACTCCATGCCGTACGGCGGCGTGAAGGAGAGCGGTCTGGGACGCGAGGGCGTTCGGTACGCGATCGAGGACATGACCGAACTTCGCCTGATGGTGATGAACAGCCTGGGGCGACGTCGACCATAGGAGCGACGTCTGCCAGGCTGGTCAGCCGGGAGCCGCGACGTCGGGTGCCCGCGCGAGACGGCACCAGTCGATGAGCGCGGAGACGCGCTGTTGGATTTGGTCGGCGGAGACGCTCCCACGTATCCCGGTTTCCAAGGCAGCGGCTGCCTCGGTGATGGGTTCAAATCCATAGCTGCCAGCTTCACCTTTGAGTCGGCGTGCAATGTACTCGAGCTGGGTGTTGTCTGATTGGGCGAACGCGTGTTCGATCTCGCGTAGCTTGTCAGGCAATTCCGCGACAAAACTGTCGATCAGTTCGCGCATGGATTTGTCGCCGGCCTTTGAGCTGAACAGCGGTTCACGCTGGAGAGACCGGAGTAGGTCCCTGAAATCGGCCTCAGCGTAAGGTTTGGTGATGTAGTGATCGCACCCTGCGTCGAGACACTTCTGCCGGGCGGCCGAGTCGGTCAGGCCGGTGGCTGCGACGATCTTGCCGGAGTAGCCGCGTTCGCGGAGCGTTTTGGTGGCCTGGAAACCGTCGAGAACGGGCATCTCCATGTCCATGAGGACCACGTCGTAGAGATGCGCCAGCGCTTCGTCGACGGCTGCCTGCCCGTCAGCCACTGTGACGAGATCAGCATTGAGCCTGGTCAGGTAGAGTGAGGCGACGCGGATCAGGATGGGATCGTCGTCGACGAGGAGCACTCGAGGTTTAACAGCTTCGGGACAAAACAGTTCGATTTCGATCGGGTGATTGAATTGCACGTGCACGTGGTGAATGAGTTGCTGAACGTGTTCGCACCCGACGACCGTTCCTTCGATCTCCTGCCACGCGCCGTGCGAGCTGATGAGTTGGACGGTGACTTTTGTGCCGGTATGCGTAAAGTTTCCGTGCAGAAACGAAACGCCACCGCTGCTGAGGTCTCGCGTCGGCACGGAGTAGGCAAGCGTTGTGGCTGACCCGGGCTGTTGGAGGTGCGTGATGCAATTCTTGACGCGAAACCGATATCGGTCGTGGGCCCGGCGATCGTTGTTTCTGCCAGCACTCGAAGCATCGAGCGCATCGAGCAGGGAGTCGATCTCCGCATCACTCAGTCTGATCGCTGGAATGGCTTTGGTTGTCAATGGCTGATCCGACATGGCGCTCAAACTGATTCCCTTTCCGATGTAGCAACCGCTTTGGGGGCGTTTTGCGTGTATCGCGGGCCGCCGGCCCGATAGCGTGCACCAACCCTGACGTTGGGATTTGCAACAGGCCTCCCGTGCGTGCATCGACATCTTGCCGACGGCGATTCAAAGATTCAGCCGGCTGACGAATCTTCACCCAGGAACGATTGGAAGGGGGTCCGGTAATACCGCTAAGCTCCTGGGAAGCGATTCCGTTGGCAACCAGCCGGCTTGATGAACGCTGGTTGGCGGCGACTGGGAGAATCCGGCAGAGAGGTGTCGACGGCTACGGGCATCGACATGGAGCAGCGGTACTGAGGGCGTCGAGCACGGCGAGTAGATCGGCGAGGTCGATTCGGCCGTCGGGATTGCATGGCGCGAGGTCGAGATTGGCCGGCGAGCAGCGTGGGAAGGCCTGATCCAGCCCTTGCACGATGCAAATGATGTCGAAGAGGTTGATGACACCGTTGCCGTCGACATCGCCGTACGTTTGGTCACGGTGCGTGCAGATTCGGCCGGCGCATCGATCGAACGTGCAGACGTTGCGGTCGTCGCACTCACCATCGGTCGTACACCGCACGGTCCGGTCGATGACGATGCCGGGTGATCCTACATCCGTCCCGTTGAAGTCGGCCGTACGCACGTTCGCGAGGGCGCCGTCGATGTCGAGACTGGACCGCGCCCAGTTGACGCCGAGGTCGTTGGCCTCGCGCGTGATCGTAGTGGGTAATAGATAGATGCTAACGCCGTCAGGTTGATCCGGCGGCCAAGGGTCGCTGTCGTCGAAGTTGGCCTGGTCCTGGATCGTTCCGTTTCGATCGCGGAGGGTGAGTACCTCGTTGGTATCACTGGGGCTGTTGGCCAGCCCGTTGAGACCGCCTAACCCCCAATCGAGCAATGGAACGACGACGTCCGCCGTCGGCCAGGCGGTTTGAAAGTCGGCTGAGGTTTGATTGCCGGGGACGAGCACGACGACGCCCCATGGCAGAAGGAACGTTCCCGTCGGCGCCGTTCCGGACAGGCCGTCTTCGTCTTGAAGATACCAACCCGCAATGTCGACCGTTGTGTCGGCTGCGTTGTAGATCTCGACCCACTCGACGTCGTTCGGAGCACTTTCGCTACTGTCGGGGTTGTACATGATCTCCGTGATGATGACGTTTCGTGTCACATCCGCACAGGGGTTGCCTGCGCACCGGGTGTCGTCGCCCTGGTAGCTTCCGCCCGCGGCAGCGCATTCACGTGAAGTCAGGTCGCTGGCACACATGATCTGATCGCAACAAGCGCCGCGGCGCGGTTGCGGGCAGGTCAGTGGATCACAGGAACCGACGTCGGTGAAAAACCTGCCGCACGCGCGACTGCATTCGGGCTGGGTTAACCCGGGTTGACACAGGCCGTCGATGCAACACGTCGCGGGAGCGGGCGATGCGCAGGGTGCGATATCGACCGGCGGGCATGTGGGTGTCCATAGCGTTTTGAACGATGTCCAATCGTCGCAGTCGACGTCATCGTCATGGTCGATGTCGGCAGGCAAGCAGGTTGTTGTGACCGGTCCGGTGTTCTGGCCGGTGAAACAGTTGGTAAAGGCGAGGGCGTCGTCCTGGTCCACATCGGCATCTGCGTCGAGGTCGGCGAAGAGCGGGCAAACGAAGTCGACAATGACGGGTAGATGGTCGGAGGCGATGGCGCTGGCCTTGGTGGGGCGGGGAAAGCCGAAAAGCGATTCCGGCAGGGCGAAGACGGGCGTGTCGCGGGTGCTCATGAGGAATGCCCTCGCGGCGGTCGCAATGCTGTCTTGCCAGACGACGTAGTCGACTTTGGCTGAGAGGCCGATGGTGGCCCGGGTGTTGGTGAAGAAGTGACGCGCCACATCGTAAACAGCGTCTGAGCGGTCGCGGTCGGTCCCGTCGAACGTGCCGTCGCGATCGTCGAACTCGGCGTGGGAAAACCAGTAGGCAGGTCCGTTTCGAGCGTTGGCGTCTTCGTCCTCGTTGAAGTCGCCGGCGAGGACCACGGGGGTGAACGGGCCGAGAACGGAGATCGGTCTGTTGGGGCTGCGGATGGCGGCGCGGGGGTCGGGGATGGCCTCATCCGCGCCGTTGAACCAAAAGTCTATGTAGTAGGCGATGTTTCGGCTTGCGACGTCGCGATCGGCGAAATCGGTGGTGTCGAAACCGCTCTTGAGGTGCACGTTGCCGACCACAAGGTCGCCACGGAAACGGCTGTCGGGTAGGTCGATCTCGGCGAATTGAACGCCACGAACGCCGCCATCGCCGCCCGGGGCGTATGCGTCGGACGACAGATCAATGTTGCTCACCATCGCGACTTGGTCGCCATTCAGATCGGAAAACGGAAAGTGGCTGACGATGACGTTGCGATTGAACCCATCGTGCACATCACTAACGAACACGAACGGCAGCGAATAGTCCGGGGCGAAACGTCTTACGAAGGCGGTGACGGGAGCGTGGTCGTTAAACGGGTCGCCCCCGCCGTTGAACAGCAAATCGACCGCGGCGGTCAGATCAGCCACCGTGTCTCTTGTGTCGCCGGTTCCATTACCCCTGTTGTCTCCCGCCTCCTGAAGCACGAGCACGTCCGGTTGAACAGCAGCGATGATGCGCGCAACGGCGGACCAATTGTTGTCTCCGTCAGTTTTCTGATTGGTCGAGCAGACCGCGTCGCGAACATTCCAAGTCATCACCCGGACATGGTTCGCGTGAGACTTGGACCAGTGACGATTCTTCGGATTCCATTGTGCGAATGCCCTGACGGGCATGCCCATCGCTAGCAAGATCAAGAACAGATGTGCGGGCTTCACCATGATTCGCCCATACCAACGGCCTCTTGCATATCTCTCGTCAGTCGCCGGCCACAATGGGCGATCAACCTCGAATACGATCGATCACGGAGCCACGGTGCACTGGCAGGGGTCGATCCCGCTGAATGCGTCGAGTACGGCGAAGAGATCGAAGATATTCAGCGTGCCGTTGCCGGGGCAAGGTTCGATATCCACATTGACAAATGCACAGTTCGAAAAATCACCGCCAAATCCGTCCAAGACGCAGAACAGATCGAAGAGGTTTACAGCGGTGTTTGCATCGACGTCGCCATAGACGCGCGGCATGTTCAGGCATGCGCCGGAGCAGACGTCTTGGGTGCAGGCGTCGTTGTCGCCACAATCGTCGTCCCGTGTGCAGATGCACGTTGTGCCGATGTCCGGGGTCGTAGTCAGCAATTCGAACGCTGCGTTGGGTTCACCGCAATCAGAAACCCCGATTCCCCAAGGTCCGTACTGCCATGCATCGAGTGGCAAATTGCTGACCGGCCCGGTGAGGGCTGGGCGATTGGCGGAGTCGTTGATGCCCGTGTACCAGCCCCATGTGGGCGCGATGACTTGGTTGGTCGTGACGACTTCGATGCATTGGTCGCTTAAGGTTGTAGTGTCGACAATGAAGAACCCACCGGTCGTGTCAGTCAGTAGAACGCGGTCGTCGCCGAGGAAGGGGTAGACACCCCAATTGCCCTCGAGACTTCCGTTGTTGGAATACGCAGAGGTATCGAACGTTCGGATCAGTTGCAATCTTCCGGAGGCGGGGTCGATGTCGAACACTTGCAGGCCGGCCTGGTACCAGGAGACGTACACGCGGTTACCGACCGCGACCGCGTTGTGCGCGGAAAACGCTTGGTTGTCGAGCGTGACGCTATCGCGCAGTATGACCGTGATCGACGCGCCGTTGTCGACGATCTCGTTGACATCGATCCCGCCGCCGCT
>CAYQFV010000108.1:12379-14459 GCA_964416845.1 uncultured Phycisphaeraceae bacterium
CCGTGATCGACGCGCCGTTGTCGACGATCTCGTTGACATCGATCCCGCCGCCGCTCTGTTCATGCCCGACGACGACGAATCTGCCGTCATCCGTCGGCCAGAGTGAGTGGGTGGCCAATCCAATCGTCTTCCCGAGAAACGCGGGCGGAACGAAGGCCACATTGCTGACGTCATAGACCCACATACCACTGTCCCACGCCGCCGCATACAGCCTGCCATTACTGACGGTGATGTCGTGCACGAATGACGTGCCGACGTTTTCGATGATCCATTTCGCAGCTACGATAGTCGGCGGCGGATTATCGGCGTCGAATCCAGTCAGATCCACAACTGCAATGCGCGGCGTGACGGCATTGACGAGGTATAGGAAACCGCCATCCACAAACACATTGTGCACGTCCTCAAACCCGGCAATGCGAATGGTCGTCAACAAAACGGGAGATTGGGGCACACGCACATCCACAATAGCGACGCCGTCGTTGCCGTCTCCGTCGAGCGCTATGTAGAGCAGTCCACCGGCGACCTTGACATCTTGAGGCGATGCGCCGTCGTTGGGGGCCGGAATGAAGATCGTGCTGAGCAACGTGGGATTCGCCGCGTCGCTGATGTCAAGCACGTGCACGCGCGGAGCGGACCCGTCTACACGCGTCCAATTGGGAACATAGGCCACATCGCCGTCGGCCCAGACGTCGGAATAATCACCGACGTAGTCGTTCCACTGTCCGACAAGTGTGCCGCTCGTTTCGTTGGGGATGAATGCCCGGCCGACGACGGCGTGGATGTCCAAGTCGTATGGCAGACATTGCTCCTCATTGAAGGCATTGGGAGTTGCGGGCGTCAGACCGGTGCGACTGTCCACACCGGCGAACAGGAGGCAACAATCTGCCAGAGTAACCCGATGGTCGAACACGTCCTGATTGTCGCAGGCGACGAGACCGGTCGGCAATGTGTCTACGACACTTGGTGGGCAACGGTAGAGGCCGAGCGGAGGTCGAGCGGGGTTGGAGGTCGACAGCGGCTCGTGGAAGCCAATGGACCAACCATCGATCGGACTGCCGGGCACGTGTGCGACATCGACAGCAGCGCGTTGCACGTTCCTGGCACGCATCGTTTGATTGCGTGCGTCGTAGCGACGTCGCAGCGATTCGTCATCGGATGGTGCAATGGTGTGGCCGACGGGACGTCGGTGTTGCTGATTGAACGGCATGGCGCGAGAATGCGGTATTGAAGGCGGGGGAAGAGAACCGGCCGCGCCACCGCAACTGATGCTGATGTCGTCGAATTCGATGGTGGCAATCCCGGTGGAGGTCTCGGGGATTGTCTCCAGAAAGTGAATGCGAACGGTTTGCCCGGCAAAGGCGGAAATATCGAAAACGAGGTTTTGCCAACCGAGATCGGTGTAAGGTTTTCCGTTGAGGAATATTTCCTCTCTATGGAGCAATGAAAGGAGATTGCCGGCAGTGTCGCGAATGGAGATTTCGAAGACGCGTGGAAGCGAACTGGGAATGCCGAGGCTGTTGAACTGAATCCGATGATTGGTGGTTAGCGTAATTGACGTAGCTGCCCCGTCGAGGAGGACGTCCTGGTAGAGCTCGTATTCCAGACCCGCCGCGCCGTCGAAGCCGTTGAAAGCATCCCACGCGCCTTCGATGGGTGCGGAGTTACCGAAGAGTCCGCCGCCGGACGGGCCAACAGTCCATCGCAGAGCTTGAGCCAACCCGTTGTCGACGGCGGTCCACGACTGAAGCGTTCCCGATTCGAATCCGGCGTTCGAAACGGTGCAAAGCTGAGGCGGCGGGGTGATCGCGCTACCCCACCAGCGCACGGCGGTGATGGGTCGGCCGTCCGCGATGAAATCGTCGGCAGTGACTGCGTCGGGGTCTTGATCACTCCAGTCGACGATCGACACCATCTGCTGTTGGTTTGGGGCGGGCGGCTGGCTGAATTTTGTCTCGACGGACAAGGCTGTCCCGGTGGCGAGTCCGAAGGCGGCGCGCACGTCGACGCGTTCCTGCCCGTCGGCGATCCCGTCCTGCGGGGAATAGGCATCGGGCGTGAAATCCACGTCAATGTCGTCGCC
>CAYQFV010000109.1:0-14421 GCA_964416845.1 uncultured Phycisphaeraceae bacterium
GTTCCTCGACGAACGGCGACACTTGTTCGTCGTGGCGGATGAGTACGGCGGACCGGCTGGCGTGGTGACGCTTGAGGATGCGCTGGAATCTCTGCTGGGGTCGGAGATCGTTGACGAATACGACCGAGTTGAAGATCTGCAACGTCTTGCGCGGCGGGAAGCATCCAGAAAAATGGACGATCGTCCCGCGCAGTCGAACCCTGATTCCGATACGTTGATGGGGGAAACCGATGCGCGCAAACCACCGCCCCGGTCCAAACCCACGGAAAACTCTTGACGGGGCGCCGGGCGTTAGAGCGGACTAAGCAGCCAGGGCTTTGCGGGCCGCCTTGCGAGACTTGCGGCGTTTCTTTTCCGAGGGTTTCTCGTAGTAGCTGGTGCGCTTGATGTCGCGTGTGAGACCTTCGCGCATGCACAATCGCTTGAAACGCTTCATCAGTTGCTGAACGGATTCGTTACCACGAGGTCGAACTTTTATCACGCGGACCAGGTGCTCCCTTCTGTTTCATTGCCAATTGTTGATGCAACAACCGGTCGTTCCGACTCGTTTCGCGCCTCCCGCGGAAGCGACGAACGGGCAATCCTAATCGAATCGGTTATCGGGTACCAGCATGCTTGGCCTCAATAAATTCTGCCGAAATCACGAATCGTCAGAGATCTCGACGAAATGCCATAACATGCTATCAATACGCATGTTACGGCATGCCCAGGAACGACTACATCCGACAGGCAGGAGGGCGTCAAATCTGAAAGCGCACTGCAAGACGGGCTTGGGGGTGAGGTTGGTCGGTGGACGATCGGTGCGAATTACAGAATAAATCGGCTTAGATCCTCGTCGGCGGTGATGCCTTCGAGGCGGTCTCGGACGTAGGCTTCGTCGACCTCGATGGTGTCGCCTTGTCGCTCTGGCGCATCGAACGAAAGGGACTCCATGACGCGTTCCATGATGGTGTACAGTCGGCGAGCGCCGATGCCTTGGGCTGATTCGTTAATCTGCACGGCGATCTCGGCCATCGTGTCGAGCGCTCCGTCGGTGAAGGAGATGGTGACGCCTTCGGTGGCCATCAGGGCGATTTGCTGCTTGGAGAGCGCATTCTCCGGTTCAGTCATAATGCGAAGAAAATCGTCCTTGGTCAGGTCGGTCAGTTCGACGCGGATGGGGAATCGGCCTTGCAGTTCGGGCATGAGGTCCGACGGGTTGCTGCCGTGAAAAGCGCCGGCGGCGATGAACAGCACATGGTCGGTGCGGACCGGACCGGACCGGGTGGTGACGGTACAGCCTTCGACGATGGGCAGCAGGTCGCGCTGAACACCCTGCCTTGATACGTCCGGACCGTGACGCTTATCCGAGCCACACAGCTTGTCGATCTCGTCCAGGAAAACGATGCCGCTGTTTTCGGTTCGCATGACGGCCATCTCGGTGACCTTCTCCTCGTCGATCAGCTTTTCGGAATGTTCGTCGAAGATAATCTTGCGGGCTTCGCGGATGGTAACGCGTTTGTGTTTCGACTGAGTCGGCATCAATCGCTCGAAGAAGTTCTGCATGTCGGGATCGAGAGAGTCAGCGCCGATGGTTGCGATCATGCCGGGTGGGAGACTCTTACGCGTCACAGTCAACTCGACCGTTGTGTCTTCCAGTTCGCCGGATCGCAGGCGCTGGCGGAACTTTTCGCGATTTCGATGCCGACGGTCGGTCGATTCCTGGTCGATCGGCCCGGCTGACATGCTGTCGTCCGGCGGAGGCATGAGCAGATCGATCAATGTTTCCTCGGTCAGGCGGTCGCACTCTTTGCGAACGACTTCGGTTTGCTCGGCCCGCACCATGTCCAGGGCGCGATCGACCAAATCGCGGACCATGCTCTCGACGTCTCGCCCATGGTAGCCGACCTCGGTGTATTTGGTGGCTTCGACTTTGACGAAGGGTGCAGCGACGAGTGTAGCAAGCCTGCGGGCGATTTCCGTCTTCCCCACGCCTGTCGGCCCGATCATGATGATGTTGCGCGGACCGACTTCGTTACGCATCTGTTCGGGCAACTGCTGTCGTCGCCAGCGGTTTCGAATGGCGACGGCGACGGCGCGTTTGGCGTCATCCTGGCCGACGATGTAGCGGTCCAGCTCGGAGACGATTCCTTTGGGGGTCAATTGTTTCATTGCGTTTCGAACAAGCTGGATGATCGGTTAGTCAACGGTTTCAACCGAAATATGGTGGTTCGTGTACACACAGATGTCGGCTGCGATGTGCAGCGATTTTTCCACGATGTCACTGGCTGATAGCTGGGTTTCGACCAATAGGGCCTTCGCGGCTGAAACGGCGAACATGCCACCGGATCCGACGCCGATGACCCCGTCGCTTGGTTCAATCACGTCGCCCGCGCCGCTGATCATGAGGGTTGCTTCTTTGCTGGCCACCACGAGCAGTGAATCGAGCCGGCGAAGCACCTTGTCCGATCGCCATTCTTTGGCAAGTTCGATCGCCGCCCGCCGAATGTTGCCTTTGAAGGCATTCAGTTGTCCGCCGAATCGGTCGAGCAGGGCGAACGCGTCGGCCGCTGCTCCGGCGAATCCGCACCACACGCCACCGTCCTGAAACGATCGTAGTTTGGTCGCGTCTTGCTTGACGGTGGTCTGACCGAGGGTGACTTGCCCATCGCCACCGATCGCCACGGAATCGTCTCTGCGGACGCTCAGGATTGTTGTTGATCGGATCATCGGGTCCTCGCCGGGTTCTTGCGTCGCTGCTGTGGTCGGCCTGTCAGGTCGCGTCCAGCGTCCAAGCGGACGGTACAACATCGAGGCGGCGGACGCAACCGAGCGGCGGGTTGACCTGCTGCCGTCGGTGCGCGACAGTTTGGGCAGTTTGGAACCCGGCATTCAACCTCTTTGGTGTAGCAAACGTGCCGGCGGCAGCAATCGTGTCGGCGGGGGCAATTGGCGGCCAGCGCATGACGAAGGGCGGTGCTTCGGAGTTGGTGGCGATGACGAACGAACGGATGCGATGCACGGCGGCAGTCTCGTTGTTGTTGCTAACGTTTGGAGAGCTTGGAGGCTGCAGCCGGCCGGTCGCTCATGAGCGGGCTGGAGCACCGGCGAGATCCGAATCTGCTGTGAGTGGTCCCGCGTCGCGGCCCGCTGCCCGCGTGACCGATTCAGATTCGCCGGATCCGAACCGCGTTAGCGTTTCCATTGAGCAGTTGGAAAACCTCGCGAGTGAAACGACGGCGGATCGGTGGTTGCGGGTGGTCAAGCTGGCTGACAAGGCGTCCGGTGGCTGGGCGACCGGCGCTTTCACACCGGCGAACCGAATCACGATCGAGACGCGGTCGGTCTTGGAATTCTCGATGGATCTTTCCAGGATTCCCATCAACTGGAACCGTCGCGTCGTTCTGCGCATTGACGGGCACACGTCGGAGCTAACGCGTGCACACTACCCCGTTATCCGGTTGAGACGGTCGCCGACCGGAGGTTGGAACGTCGTGGACGATTCGGACGCGGGGCAGTAGGCGTTCGCTGCTCGAATGGCCAAGTGGGAGCAGTTTTCGATCGCTTGGTCAAGTTTCTGCAGGCGCCTGATCTTGGGCCACACCGCTTGAAAACTGTTTTCCACACTCGGGACATCGATCGCCCGGCAGTTTGTATAGGGGATAGCCGCACGCGTCGCAGTGGGCGTCGGCAAGTTCGATCGATAGCATCAGCCTGCATCCGGGACAATGCGTTCGACCGACGGCGGCGGCGTGTCGCAATCCGCAGCGCGGACAGGCCAGCTCGACTTCGAGTGGTCCTGCCTTGAAAGCATCGAGCCGTTGGAAATAGTACCGCTGATGCATCAGCAGCATCGTCGCGACGCCGCATGACGCGAGGATTGCGGCGATGTCCACGAGTGTCGGCGAGATGGTTGAGCTGTGCGGCAAGCCGATCAGCGTAGCCACGTTGGACAGTAGCAGGCCCGCTGCAATCAGGCACAATCCGGTCGCTGATCGTAACCAAGCCCATCGTTTCGGCAGACGGCAAAACGACAGCAGCGAGATCATCGCGAAGACGGCGGCCCATATCCATGGCATGGCCATCGTTCGCCTGGCGCTCTCTCCGACGGCCCAATCCCACCGCCACCAACTCCACGCCTCGCTTAAGCCCAGCAGCAGGCCGGTGGCGGCGCATGTGATTCCGAGCGTTGCAGCGGTCCGGTGCACCCCTCGTTCAAATGCGGCGACGTTCGCCATTGCGAGCACCAGGGCAGACACGGACAGAATCGCGGTGAAGCGAATGCTGCCTTCCGTAGGTGTCACGATCGACGCCGGTCTAGGCCAATGCCGCCACATCTGGTACGCAAGTACCGCTACGCCCGCCACCGAAACGGTGACGATGACGAACGTCAGGAAGAGGATCGCGGCGCGCACCGCTCTGCGATTTTGGGGTAGCGTGTCGGCTGACATCCGATCGTTCGTGTTCATAAGAACATTTCTATCGCACGGGAGGTTAGTCGTGCAAGGGAATCGGCCTAAGCGTCAGGTGGCGACCTCGATTTACGAAGACGCGAAGCCACGGGAGTGCATCATTTCGCATCGGTCCGACGTCGTAGCGGGGCTTCGAGTTCGGCGATGCGGCGATTGAGCGACGCACGGCGTTGCGGGCTGAGTCTGCGCAAGCGTTCCCACTGGGGTCTCGCGTCGTCGATGGCGAGCGCTTGGTGATAGGCATCGACCGCTTGAACCAAGAGCGCGCCGTTGTTCGTCGCCCGCCCGAAGGCGGCGAGGCAATCGCCGAGCTGTTCGTGGACCTCCGGGCTGATCGGGTAAAGATCGATGGCGGAGCGCGCTGCGTCGACGGCAGTCGCGTAATCTTTGGCGTCGTGGGTGATCGCAGCCCGAGCGAGATAGCAGCGACTTCGTTCCCGGCGAAAGAGAAGGTGATCGGGGTCGCGCGTGATGGCTTGCTCGATTCGGGCGATCGCGCCGCTTATGGACCGAACGCCACCACCACGTTCGGTGGTCATGTAACGCAGCAGGCGAGCACCCTCGTAAAGCGGGCGAGCGTCGAGTGGGTCGGCGGCAGCGGCGGCGTCAAATCGTTCGACGGCTGCGGGAGTCTCACCCATTCGTCGGGCCTGGGTCATCGCAGCGACACTGCGAGCGACGGGCACGATGACGACTCCGACGACCGACGCGAGCAGGACGGCGGTGGCGACCGTCCACAACAGTGGCTTGGGTAACGAGTGTCGCTCACAGAGTTGGCCGGACGCATATCGGGCAGCGATGAGCACGGCAATCACCGCGACGGCGGTCGTCAACGCACCGGGAACATGGGATGCGAAGTTGACCATGTCTTGCAACAGGAATGCGACAACTGCAAAGCCCGCACCGACTGCCAGTGCGGCGAGGTCGCACGAGACGCGAGGCATGAGAACGAAGTAGGCGAGCGACCAAGCGGTGAGTGGCAGGGCCGTCGCAAAGTAGACGTAATTGGGGTCATCGCTGCCGAGAAGCCACAATCGCGGCAGAAAGATGCCCGTGGCGATGGCGAGACCCCAAGCTGCAACGCAGGCCCGCGACGGCGGCGGTCTGGGACGCTCGGCGGGAGGTTTCGTGGCGTCCGTCAAAGTGACACATCGTGACACTCCGAAGATCATCATCAGCATTCCCGCCAGCCCTCCCAGGCCCCAATCCGCCGCGGCGCTCACGAGAACGTTGTGCGGGTTCTTGACCTCTTCGGGGCTGTCGACGGTCTTGCACTTTAGATAGTGTCGGCCGAAATTTCCGCTTCCGTAGCCGGTCAAAGGGCGCTCGGCAACCATAGCTGCCGCCGCGGTCCAATAGTGCCATCGAAAGCTGAGTGAACGCCCAGGCAGGGAACCCCAGTAGAGTCCGTGCCCGACGACCGCTGATGTTGCCAGCGGCACGGTGAGCCAGGCTGATATGAAGACCGTTCGGCGATGACGATGATGCGCCTTGGCGAAGACGAGTCGCAAAGCAAATCCGACTAATGCGGCCGACGTCGCAATGATGGCAGCGCGGCTGTTTGTGAGCGCCATCGCGACGAACAGGCATAGCCCCACCGCAATGGGAGTGATGGCGGGGACGAGAACTGGCGGACCGTTCTTGAGTCTGCGAGAGAGGCCGATTGTAATTGCCAGCAATCCACACATCGCTAGGTGGGCTCCGGTGACGTTGCTGTATGCGAGATATCCAGTCGCTTCTCCCGATCGCATTCGCGCTTCAAACAGCTTGACTCTGTCGCTGGAAAGTGGGACGCCGCGCGCTGACCAGTAGGCTTCGCGCTGGTCGTGGTACATCGACTCGGTCTCGGGGAACACCAGCCATTCTTGATGAAAACACTCGACAGCTTGGGCGGCGGCTGTCGCAACGAGCACGCAGACCATCAATCGCACACGCCACGCGTCGCGCATCATTTGAACGGCCAAAACCAGCAGCACGATGGACGAAGTCCAGTCGAGTGCACCATTAATCGCCAGACGCGCGTTGCCAGCCGTCAGACACGATACGCCCGCACAGATTGCCAACAGCAACGCCCCCCATTCCAGACCACACCACCGATAGGAACGTTGCTTCGTCAGCCACCGTGACATGAACCACCCCAGGGTGATGAGGATGATCGTGCCGTCGATGATGAGGGTGGCGACAGGTGAGGGGTCTTCGACACCGGACAGTACACCGGTCGCGAGGACCGAGGCGGAATCATACGTTTCGGTGATCAATGGGCGCAGCCCGACGATCGCCAAAAGTGTCAGGAAACACGCCGCCTCGATGATCTTTCCGACCTTGTGTCGCACATTCATGAGTACGGAAGATCACCGCCGCCGGTTTGCCAAATGCAGGTCACGATCTCGGCGCGACGTGCCGAGACGCCCTAAACTTCGCGGCGAGGGGACTTTATCCTGGGACAAATGTCGCCGTCAACAATGGTCCCAACCGTTCGCA
Source organism: uncultured Phycisphaeraceae bacterium (assembly GCA_964416845.1). Taxonomy (GTDB): domain Bacteria; phylum Planctomycetota; class Phycisphaerae; order UBA1845; family UBA1845; genus CAYQFV01. The sequence continues at coordinate 6,933 of CAYQFV010000109.1, forward strand.
CGCTGGGAGAGTAGGGTTGGAATGGCGAGACTGGCGGTTGGGATCATCCCTCTACGCGGTCTAATACTGGAAGGGGTGGCTGCCACCGGTGCCGCGTATCCGGTGGAGTTGCGCTTCGCGGAACAGGGTGTGCTCATTGGATACCCCATTGGATCTGATCAGTTCAGCTTGTTTCGATGGTGGCTGGCGATTCTGGAAAAAGCTTTACATCTCAGCTACAGGTCCGCTAAACTAGGTTCGTATTCTACCGCGGTGGTCGCTGGTTAGGGTGCGTCACTTTCGATTCCGCCGGGGAGTTCGGCCCGGGTTCTGGAATTTTCGGAGAGGAGTTTCCGTCATGCTCGTTCGCGCATTCTTGCACGTACCCGCACTCGTTTTGTTGTTGATCGTCGCTCCGGTGGGCGCTCAATCTCGAGCCAAGAAAACTCCGCCCGACGGGAGTTCTCGCGTCCACAACGACGGCAAGATACGCTCGTTTTCGGCCGCTACGGGAACAACCCAGCAGGCGGTTCTTGCCGATGTGGTTCTTGACAACGGCGTTGTCGGTGATGGGCACCTGTCGGTTCAGCTTGACGAGTTTGGATCGTTCGGAGACACCAATGCGTGGAACGATCTGTTCGATCCCAGCGCCGACCCGATTGACGGCGACCTCACTGAACTTTCCCAAGGCGTCACGTTTGCGACGACTCTTCGTATCTTCACGGATCCGGCCAGCCCGGTCGGGGGGAACCGCGTGCTTGTGACATCGATCGCCAGTTTGGCAGACGGCTACAACGCGGGAGGGTTCGCTGACACGAACGGCGGGGCGACGCTTAGTTTTGAGATCGTATCGCCCAACTCCACCGCTAATCTTCCGACATCCACTGACAGCGTGTTTCGTGTCTTCGACGTTGCGCAAGGAATTGACCTGAACTTCGCGCTCACGCAAACCGTGTCTGCAGCGGCACCGGGCCCGAATGGGGAAACCGCCGCCAAACTTGAACAGACGTATGTCATCACAAACAACGGGGGCGGTGGCCTGGAATTCAAGATCAACAAAAACCTCGATGAGGATATGCCCTGGGGAACCCAAGACAACCCACAAGCCTCTTACTGGTTGGACGATTTGGTTGGAATGGATGCGGTCGAATTGGGGCGCCCGCAGGTATTCGCCCAAGACCGCGAATTGGTGACTGCGGCGATGATTCTGCGTACTCGCGAAGACATGACCGCAGATCCGAGAACGACTGAGTTCGTCTATTACGCGGCGAAGGAAAACCTGGGAAACCCGGGTGGCGGAGCTGCAACGCCCGAGTGCCCTGACATAGGTACCGGAACGTTTTTCACGCCGATGTGGAACAACTTTGGTGTTCCGGACTGTTACAAGAACTTCGTTGCGGGCGTGGGGCAGAACACTGCGGGCGCTTCACCGCAGACCAGCGGTGACTCGTATATAGGCTTGCAGGCTACTGTCAATCTGCCTGCGGGCGATACCTATACCATCACGTTTGTGACGTTTTACGGCTTTCGGCCGGTCGCTCCGAGGTTTGCTGCTCCCGATGTTCAATTGGTGACCTCCAGGACGAACCCTCAAACCGGTTGTGCCGAAATCGCGTATACGCTGACCAACAAGAACGAGGGCGGAGGCAACCCACCTGATCCGATCACGACGATTTATATGGATGTTGAAGCCGGGCTAGGGGCCACCAACTGCCTCGCCGATGTCATTCTACCCGGTGATTTCACGACTGTTGAGAACTGCACGGGATTTGACGCGAACGGCCACGCGGTTCTTCGTATGACCGGTGGATTGATTCTGCCGGGCGAATCGGTTCAAGGGGGCGTCATCATTGATCCCAACGCTTCAATTGCGAAGACCAATCCGGCGACAGGAGTCGACGTTCCGGCGTTCTCGGTGGTTCTTTCCTTTGCCCAGGACTTTCCTGGTCTCCTCGACGATTTCGATCCGGGGTGCGTTGCCGGTCCGCCGACAATTGGGCCTCGCACGAATGACGGCGGACGATGGAGCACACCCATCACAGCGCAAGCTTTCTTGCCGATACCTGCAATGACTACGCCGATGAAGGTGCTGCTTGCGACAGTTTTGCTCGTGGGTGGTTTTGTTCTGGTGAGAAGGGGACGTCGCGCTTCCGTGTAGCGGAGGAGCATTGTCGTTGTATGATCCACAGCCGTCCTCGCTGCGATGCACGCGCGGGCGGCTGTTTTTCGCGCCTCGCGGGCGATCGATCTATCGGCTTGACAATCGAGCAGACTATCGTCATCTGGTCAGTGTCTGGATAGACGGCATCCAACAAGTGTGACAATTGAGCCCATTGCGGGGGTTCTACTGCAACTGGTTGAGCAGGCCCCAGTATTCAATCACCGGGGCAATGTCACTCCGTCGCACGGGGCCGCGTATGGCCTGAACGCGCCCGTACGATGGCAGTGGACATCGTTTTCACATGCCATGTCCACGCGCGGAGAAAGCCCCCCGAGATAGGCGATGGCTACCTCTCTTTCGGACGACATCGGCGTCACACCTTGACGGGACACTAGGGCAGCGATTATAGTCGTTCAAGCTCCCGATCTCCGTCGCCGCAGTGGACCCTCACCTACATGACTGTCGGAGCTACCGTGTAACTTGTCTTCACTGACGCATTCGTCAGGAGAACACTATGGTTCGTGACCCTCGTGCGTGCTGGGCGTGGTCGGCGGTGGCGATCTTGGCGTTCTGCCACGCGGTGGGGGCGCAGCCGCTCATTTCCTCCGACGTGGAACCCAACGATACGATTGGTAGCGCGACCGTCACCGGGCTTCTTGACTTTGGTGCGGTCATTGTGTCCAGGGCGAGAATCGGAGACGGAGTGCTCGGGGACGCCGATCGTGATCTGTACATGGTCGACCTTTCGGCTGCTGTCGCGACGCCGGTCGTCTTAATTGTGTCCGCGACGAGTTCGACTGGCAGCAGCTTGGACGTGTACATTCGGGTGTTCGACGCGGCGGGGTTTGATCTTGCCCGCCAGGGAGATGTCACCGGTAGCGACGGAACGGCGTTGCTGCAGACCTACCTACTCAGGCCGGGAACGTACTTCGTGGGCATTTCTGACGCGCTGGACCCGATTTACGCCCCGGACGATGCTTCCACGGGCCGGCCGGCCGGCGTCGGAGAGTACAACCTCAGCATCATCTTGGGCGGCACAGCCGGTTTGTCGACGTCGATTGAACCCAACGATGCCGAACCGACGCTCATCAATCCGCCGTTCTTGGCTGGCGGCCAGTTCATCGGCGACGGTCCGCCTGACGTTCTCAAGGATCCCAACTCCCCCAGCCAGCGCCTGGATGTTGATCGATTCTCGTTCGAGGCTGCTTCACCGGGAATCCTGCGAGTCAACGTTATCCCGGATTCGTTGGGATCGCTCGACCCGTCCGTCATCGTTACGGTCAATGGCAATGTTGCCACCGGTCCTGACGCCGGTTTGGGCAGATCACGCATACGTGACATCGAGCTTGCTGTTCCGGAGGCTGGCGATGTCGAGATTGCGATCCGCGGCACGGTCACCGCGCCCGACGAACACAACCGCCAGTTTGGCAGCGTCGGGTTTTACTCGATCGCGGTGAAATTCGATCCGTTCGAGATCGTCGACGGGCCTCTCGAGCCCAACGACTCGATCCTGCTCCCGACTGCTACCGGGCTTTCCGGGGTTGGAACGTGGTCCAGCGCTGCCGTGATCGGGGACGGCCCTTTTGCAGGTTCCCGGGGAGATGTCGACTTCCTTCAGTTCTTCGTGACTCCCGGCGAATTGCTCCGAGTCGATCTTGTCGCGTCGGCCGGGTTGGAACCGGTTGTTCGACTTTACAACGGCGACGGGATCTTCCGCGGGGCGTGGTATGCCGATTCGAACGGCGCGATCGACTTGGAATTCCAGCTTCCGTGCGCCGACGCGCGCGTTCCGAGTTCTCGCCCGACGCCCAGCGAGTATTTCGTTGCGGTCATGGGCGCGGGCGATCGGGTGACGATGGACACGCTCATTCCATTGGATCGCACCTTGAATGGGCATGGACTACACGTTCCGCCCATTGCTTTGTACGCTGTCGATGGTGGCGGCGGGTCGACCGGCGATTACGACATCACGCTGACCATCGTGGGCAGCGAGTGCGCCGCAGAGCCAAACGACGTCATTGATGACCAAGCACCGAGTGTGGTGACCGACTCGGGCCAATTCGTCTGTCGATCCGTTCCGCTCGGCGACGGGCCTTGCACGTCCAGCGGCGACGCCGTTAAGAACGACGTCGACATGTATCCTATATTAGTGGATTCGCCGCCCGCGACGCTTGACGTGCAGATGGTCGGCTGTGGTCCCGAGCCTCGCACGCTTCGGTTGTTCAACGCCATCGGCAACGAAATCGCGCGGAGCACGGCTGACGACACGGTTGTCCTACCGGAGGGCGCGACGGTTTCGCTGCGAACGGAAATCAACTTGGCGGGCACTTACTTCATCGCCGTGTCGTCGGGTGAAAACGATGCGTACGACCCGCTTGAGGCCTGTTCGGGGGACGGCGGTTTCTCTTATCTAGCTCGTTACGATATCGATATCCTCCTGGTCAATCCCACCATCACTGCCCCTGCCGTCGCACCATCGCCCGCTCCGGTGGGCGTTTCCTCCGACGCGGGACGACTGTTCGCCATCCGGCTGGACCAAGTCACCGACACGCTAATCGAAATCGACCCCGCGACCGGGGAAACGTTGCAGGAATTGCAAGCGCCCGAATCTCCGCTCGGTGGCAAGGAAGGCTTGGCGTACGACGGCACTGATCTGCTCATCTTGGGCAACGCGGCGAGGTATCCGATCCTGTATCGTCTCGACGCGTCGACCGGCGAAATCCTCGATCAGCAACTGACCTGGTTCGGCTCGGGGCGCTATGGAGACATGGCTGTCGTCGACGGTTTGCTCTACGTTGTTGATCTGCTGGAAAACGCCGTCTACGTCCTCCCGATGGACCTTGGTCGAGTCATTCAACGATTCGAAGCCGGCAGAACGCTGGACATCTCGATGGCTGGCGCAATCGCAGCGCTTGTCGGTCCGTCTCGACTCGTCGTGACCGACGCTGTCGACATGTCCGTGCTGCACACGCTCAGTGCGACAGATGGCTCGCCGCTGGAGAGCGAAGGCTCGCGTCGCCGATGCCCGTGCGACGCCGATCTCGACGCCGATGGCGATGTCGACGCAGCCGATCGCGCTATCTTCGACGAGTGCACGCTTTCGGATAGCATCGCGTTCGGTTGCGACATTGCCGATCTGGATTGCGACTCGAATCTGGACATCATCGACGAGCTCATTCTGGAATGTCAATTCAACGGTCCGGGCATCGTGCCCAACGGTGGTTGCTGCCCGGACGACCTTCCGCCCATCCCCATTCGCGGGATCAATCTAGCTGCCACAGGCCCGAACAACCTCGTCGTGGCGGATTGGGCCGATCCGCTCTTGCACATCGTGGATGAGCAAGGCGTGATCGCGCTGCCGATCGTCACCGAGCAGGCGTTGGGCTCGCTGGCGGGGATCACGTTCTTGCCGATGGGGGATGCGGACCGCGATCACGATTTCGACATTCTTGATTGGAAAGCGTTCCAAGCGTGTCACACCGGCGACGGTCTGAGGCCGATCGCAATCGGTTGCGAGGTGTTCGACTTCGATTTCGACGACGACGTTGACATTTCGGACTTCGCCCAGTGGCAAGCCCTTGCGACGGAGACCCAGCCATGATGATCAATCGTCTTGCCCGCCTGCGGCGACGACGCGCGCCGGCTGTTACGTTGGCCGAAACCGTCGTGGGCATCGCCGCCGTCGTGGTTGCCTTGTCCGTGCTGTTCCCCGGTTTCGCGGAAGCGCGTCGTCAGAGCAAGGCTGTTCGCTGTCTGGCCAACCTCCGCCGCATCTCCGACGCGAGCATGATCTACGCAGCCGGTGATCGTTCACAATTCGCCATCCCGCAGCATCCGCGCGCGGGTGAAGTTCCCGGCGCGTTGGGACAATATACGTGGGGAGGAAAGAGCGGTGTTGGCGAGCCACTGGCTGGGACGGACCGTCTGTCGTCCAAGTGGGGAACGGTCGAAGGAAGAGGCCCGGCGACGCGCCCGCTCAACAGAATCCTCTTCCGGGACACGCTGCCGGACAACCAATTCGACCCCGGCCCGTTCGGCGGCAACCTGTTTGACGACACGCAGCTCGATCTCGACGTATACCATTGCCCGTCGGATTACGGTTACTCAGGCTTTCACTTTCGAGCATGGCGAAACAGCAAGCTCACGTCGTTCGATCACTACGGAAATAGCTATACTGCGGCCTCGCTATTCGTCGGCGTTCCCGGGGCGGATTGCAAACTCATGAGCAATAGCTCGTATCTCAAGCCGATTTCTCGTATCCCCAACCCGGCCACGACCATCATGTATCTGGAAAACTGCGGACGATTCGCATTCAGGACGCCCCCGAGTCCGCGGGGATGTTCGACCTTGAGCGGACAACCCGATCCGGAGTTTCCCACTTCTGTTCGAGGCTGGCATGGCCGGATGTGGATGTTCCAGACCGCGTTCGTCGACGGCCACGCGGGCATGATCCGAATGGAAAGAAGCCAAGAGCCGGAACCGTTCCTTGGTCGTTATCCGAACTGTGGCGGAAATGTCGAGCAATGCCATGCCTTTTGGCATTGCGTGATCTTTCGCGGCCCGGGCTGGCAGATCGATACGCTGCCCGCGCCGCCGGTTCAGACGAGTATTCCTTGCGCATCCGGCACGTTTGGCAATCCGTTGGAATGAGCAGCGAACAGATGATCGACGAGTCGCAACAGACTTTCACCGGGAATCAAGCTATGGCAGACACCACACGCGTCATCGGCCGACAAGATCGACCCCGGTCAATCGGGCGCACGTTCGTCGTGGTTGCCGCGTGTTGTTGCGGTATCGCAAGAGCAGGCCAGCCGCTTCAGGTTCCGGGGCGGAGCGCAAACTTTGATGACGTGTCGTTACCGATCGTCGTGGCAGCGCCAGCGAGCGTTAGTGACCGCGATCCAATGCGGACCGTTCCCCACCCTTCGCTTGGGGCGAAGGATGGGGGACCCACACATCGGGCACCCACACGGTTGCTGGGCAGTGCAGGCCGACCGAAGCTGTATGACAATACGATACTCTGCGACGCGGGCGTGCAGTCGTCTGCCGTGGGGGGTGGTTTTTCGCCCAGCGGTCCGCCGCTTTGGTTGCGGGACTGGTTCACGACCGCCGGAGGGCGCGTTTCAGGATTCGATTTCTACGTGGTCAACGGCGGTGAGGGCGCGGTGCCCAACGATTTCGAGATCACATTCTACTCCGGAACCAGCGTGGACACGCTCGGCGAGGTAATCGTTTCTCCTCAGCCGGCCCGCTTTCGCAACTTCGAGCCGCCTGCGCTACCGCAAATCCCCGTCCACCGAGACGCAGTCACCGGCGAGCCGCGCATGATGCGCGTCTCGGTTGACTACG
>CAYQFV010000110.1:0-14318 GCA_964416845.1 uncultured Phycisphaeraceae bacterium
TGCGTCAGATTCATGGCAGCCAGCCTCTCGATACGGACGCTTGCGTTGGCCATGTCGGTCGTGAACGTTTCGATGTCCCACAGGTCCACAAACACGCGCCCCTGCGACAAGGACAGGCCGAACTCGAAGACATCCTCGATAGAATCCAGATTGGGGGGCGCGAACGCGCCTCGCTCCGCAAGGGCTTCCAACGCCCCGTTGCCCGCACGGGTAGGAATAATCGAACAACACTCCACGCCCGCGTCGAACGCAAATCGCAGCGAACGCTTCGCCCATTCCACACCGTCCCGTTCGCTCAAGAACGGCGGTCGCAGCAGAATGAATGCCCGAGCGTCGATCGCATGGTCTCGCAGCAGCGCGACCGCCGTCTTGAAGTCGTCGAGGGTCATACGTTTGTTCAAAGCAGTGAGCACCTCAGGATGAACGGTCTCCAAACCCATCGCAACCTGCAGGTCGCATCGCAGCGATTCGGCAAACTCCAGACACCGTCGGCCGACCATGTTAGGATGGCTCTCAACGACCAGCGTGTCGAACGACGAAGCGATGTCAGCGATCGCAACGTAATCGTCCAGCGGGATGGCGGCGGAATCGAAAAAGTTCCCGCTATTGTAGAGCTTGAGCAGACGAGCGGCGGGCAGTCGGTCGAGCGCCCAACGGATCTGCTCGGGAACGTCTCCCAGCACGACGGAATCGTCCGTCGTATTCTTCCACAAATCGCACATCAGGCAGCGATAGGGACATTCCTTGTTGGTAAGAAAAACCGCTGCGACATCCGCCACCCGCCCGTCGCAGCCGTACTCGCGCTCGGTGAAGAAGGCGTACGGACGGCGAGGGTCGACGGCGTTCTTAGCCGGTCGGTGGTCAAGAATCCACTGGTCCGACATTCGCGTGATCGGCGTGCTCGTAGGGGGCATGGAACATCCTGCGATAGGCGGACGCGTCGGACGGAAAAATGTCCGCGAACGCATCGTCGGACAAGACGCCATGCTGGAACCGGCGCTTTTGGAACACGGGCATGTCGACGTCGCAGACAGCACGCAATCCGCGGGAGACGATTGAGCCCTTGAGATCGTACAGACGATCGTGATCCCAATCGGTCAACTCAACGAACGGGACAGCCTCCGCAACCGCGATGACACGCGGCGCGACCAGCGGACTCAGCGTGGTGAATCCGTAGTGCGTGGTCGGAGCGTAGGTGCGGGCGTAGCCTCGACTCTGACCGCCCGAATAGGTCAGTGAATGCTTGATCGCCTCCACACCCCAGCCCTCCTGATAGAGCAACGGGTTGTTCAGCACGCTGCGAACGGTCAGCTCCGGATTCTCCTCGATGGGATAATCCTTGAGGTTCTCGTCGCCACCTTCGCCATCGAGCAAGTACTCCCAGTCGGGATAGCGCTGCCGGATGCCTTTGCACAACGCAGCAGCCACCGCACCGCTTTGAACATCCAGCGGTTTGTAATCCTCGATGATCCGAATCGCGCCCGCCACGTCGATGTCGTCGCGTGTCGCTTCGATAGGCTCGAGCAGAAACGCCAGATCCACCGCCTCCACGAACGCGCGAGCCTGTTCAAGATCCGCACCACCGCCATCCACCGACAGCGTGAACGCCTTCAACCGCGAGGGGCTCATGCCCATGGACAGCATCGCGTGATGGGTCATCAGCAACACCGACCCGCTGTCAATTCCTCCCGAAAAGCACACCCCGACCGGAGCGCGATCCGGCAAGCGTTGCAGCCACTTGGCAATCTCGTCGTACGCTGCCCGAATGTACCGCTCGCCGATGACGTCGAGATCAGCCGGCAAGGTGCCGCGGGTCGGCGTGAAAAAACGCTGATACGTCGGATTGGGATCGGGACAGCCGATGAGTTGCAAGTTAACCAGATAGTGCGCGGGCACCATCCGCGTGTAGGTCGGGTGAAACTGATCCGCAAGCCCGTGGGATTCCAACCAGTGGTGAATCGCGTCGATTCGATCGGCGACGATCAAGATAGGCCCGTCCGCCTGCTTGGCGATGAAATAGCGCATGAGCTTGCCGATCGTCCGGGCCATCCGCACCGTCACACCGTCGCGCGCCAGCATCGCAAACTGCCCGTCGATCGTGGCAATCTCGTGCGGATCACCCCGCGCGACGACGCGACGTGCGTCTTCGATGCTCATGCCATGGATGACATTTCGCGACGGATCCAACAAATCCACAACGCGAGAGATAGGCTGCTTGGCGATCATGGTTAAGTTCCTCCACTATCCGGCGAGGGGCGGATTGTCAGCCATCGAGCGTTCCTTGTCCAGACGAAATTGCAGTACGCCAGGCAACACGCACGCCATTCACATGACCGCAAAGTAATTCCTGCAGGCGACGTCAAAATGTTGCGGCGTCATGGTTGCATCGTCGCCGTGATAAGCTGCGTGGTTCATGATCTGCAGGAGCAGGTCTCGCGGATGGCAACACCGAAACGGTCGCCCCGCCTGCCGGTAGTGGGTGTCGACCAGATAGTCCACAGCCGACCCGTCGTAGCGAATCTCGAACTTCTCCGCCATGAAAACCATGAGCTTTCGAAACTGCTCTTCGCTGGGGTCTTCGATGCAGATTTTGTACGGGATGCGACGCAGGAACGCGTCGTCGACGAGATCCTTAGGCTCCAGATTGGTCGAGAAGATGATGAGCTGATCGAACGGCACTTGAATCTTCTTGCCATTCGAAAGCGTCAGGTAGTCATATCGCTTCTCGAGCGGAACGATCCAACGGTTGAGCAATTCCACCGGCGCCATTCTTTGCCGACCGAAATCGTCGATCACCAACGTGCCGCAATTGCTCTTGAGTTGCACCGAAGGCTCGGTGATCTTGGTGTGCGGATTGTATTGCAGTTCCAGCGTGTCCATCATCAACTCGCCACCGACCACAATCGTCGGACGTTTGATCTTGACCCAGCGTGGATCGTAACCTTCGCCGGCAGGCAGGTTCAACTCATCATCGGCGACCCGTTCGTGGTTTTCACCATCGAAGAATTTGATGATCTCGCCTTCGACGTAAATCGCATGCGGCACCCAGATGCCCTGTCCGAACGACCGCGTGATGCGCTCGGCGATGGTCGTCTTGCCGTTTCCAGGAAAACCGTACAGAAACAGCCCCCGTCCGGAGTTGATCGCCGGCCCAAGGCGATCGAGGACGTCTTCGGTCAGAAGGATATCGGAAAACGCCTCCCGCACTGCCGACTTGTCAGGTTGCTCTTTGGTAATGGATTGGGCGCTGACGGATTCGATGTATTGCGTGAGCAACACCGGCGCAGGCCCCACATACATGTTCTCGTCGAGATATCGCCGGGCGCGGTCTCTTCCGGTTTCGCTCAGGGAGATCAAAAAGTCGCCCATGGCCTCCTTTTTGTAGTAGATGTGGCGGTCTTTCTTGAGCGTCGCGAGGACATCCTGAACCGGCTTCGTGGGCAAGCACAGGTCACGCTCGATGGCCCGCCCCATCTTCTCGCCAACAGCGAATAGGTGCTTGCACACCAGCGCGTCGACGAACGTCTCCGGCAGGCCGGTCTCCGCGAGCGTTTGGGGCTCGGCGGGGTAGATCGGCTCGGTGTGTTCTTCGGGGCTGATCACAGTAGGCCACACCTACAATCTGTCATCGCAGTAAACATCTTGCCATCGTTGGACCGATCGCGCTCGGTCGACGACCGGTGCATTTGATCCGACTACTCCAACTTCTTGAAACTCTCCAGGAAACCCATGATGGCTGGCCCGCCGACCACGATCATCAGGGCGGGAAAGATGAACAACACCAGCGGGATGAGTAATTTGACTGCCGTCTTCTGGGCGGCTTCCTCGGCAGCTTGCTGCCGTTTGACGCGTAGCATGTCGGACTGAGCGCGAAGGGTTTTGCCGACACTCGAGCCGAACCGCTCCGCCTGGACGATCGTCGAAACCAGCGTCTGAATCTCACTCAACCCCGTGCGCGTCGCCAGGTTCTGCAGGGCATCGGTGCGGGCCAACCCCATGTTGATCTCGGCGTTAGCGATGCGAAATTCCTCGGATAGCTCAGGGTACGCTTCAGCCATCTCCATGCCGACGCGTTGGATCGCCGCATCCAACCCCAGCCCCGACTCGACCATAATCACCATCAGATCCAGCGAGTCCGCCAGCCCCTTCTTGATCTTACTCTTACGCTCGTTGGTGGTCAGCGACAACCAAACGTTCGGCAACATGAACGCCGCCACGCCCAGCATGGATGACAACCCGAAGACGTTGATCGGTGGATGATTCGCCTGCCAGGTCAGCAACGCCGTCACCGCCGCAACCAACACACCCATGACCGTCTTGCTGGCGAGAAAAATCAACGGACCGTTTTCCACGCGAATCCCGGCGGTCACCAACTTGGCCTTCAACCGCGACTGCTCTTCGTCGCTCGCCGGCGCGGCGATTCTGGGCGCAACGGTCTTCAGTGTGTCGAGAAGGTGCGGCGATGACTTCTTGGCCACCGCCTGACGCCGCCCCGACGCGGTCCGCCCCGAATCGTCCGACCCCAACCGACGATCGATCACATCGGATTCAGAACGCTTCCTGCCCAGCAGCGCGAACATGACCATCATGACGCAGAGCACCACCGCGCCCCCACCCAAGACAACCATTCTCTGTTCAGGACTCATCGCACAACTCTTTCCATCGGGGCGACACGCCCGCGTCAACCTCGCCCGAGCACGTCGCTCGCCCCTGCACATTCGCGACCGTCAAAACCTTCGCAGCCATCACACTTCGATCTCGACGATCTTCTTGATCATCACCAAACCCACCAACTGGGAAACCGCTGCGCCCGCCAGCAGATAGTGACCGACCTCAGTGTGCGTCAGTCGCTTCGCATAACTCGGATTCATCAACAGGATGACCACGAGCATAATCGGAGGAAGCGCCATCAAAATCCATCCACTCAGTCGCCCCTCAGCCGTCAACGCCTTGACCTGCCCGAACAGCTTGATTCTCGCCCGAATGATCGTGCCAATGTTGTCGAGCACCTCCGCCAAATCGCCACCGGATTGCTTTTGAACCTGAACCGCCGTGACGAAGAAACTCACGTCCATCTGTCGCAGGCGCTGTCGCATGTTGCCAAGCGCCTCCTCGATCGGAATCCCGAGATTCTGCTCCTGATACACCAGCGAAAACTCCGTGTGGCTGGGCTCGGGCAGTTGGTTCGCAACCAGACCAATGGCGTTCGGCAACGACTGGCCGGCCCGCAGCGCCGCCACAATCGCATCGAACACGTCCGGAAGTTGCTCGATCAGTGCTTCCAGGCGACGCTTCTTTCGGTAGTACACGTACAAGATCGGCACCACGCCAACGGCCACCGCAGCCACCGCCGACTGGACCGGACCGACGCCGACCACCACCAAGACAAATCCCGTCGCCACCGCGGCAAACACCAGCCGCGCGACGATCCGCGCCGCGTTCCAATCAAGGTCAGCCTGAAAGCACGCCTTCTGAAAGTTGTCGATAGGCCGAAACTTGGAAAGTGCCCGCAGGAATCCACCACCGGCAGCAATCGCGCTCTTCTTGATGAGCGACGCCCGAATCTCCTCCTCCGACTTGCTCGCCGCTTTACGCGCGACGCCCATCAGCCGGTCGTCGACGCGCTTGGCTTCCTTCCGCCGCAAGTCTCTGAAGAGATTGCTCAGCCCCATCACCAGCGCAGCCACACCCAGAATCCCCACCACGATCATGACTTGCGGATGACGCAGCAACTCCCCTCCCTGACCTATCAGCATTTGGTAGCCGGAGAACGTCGTCATGAGCGGTCCTTTCTTCGCTGCAGCGCATCGGGTCCGGCGTCCAGTACCCGCCGCTCAAAGTTGAGACGCGAAACATCCGCGCCATGGGCGGACAGACGATCCAAGAACGACGGTCGCACGCCGGTCATGATGAATCGGCCGAACGCCTTGCCGTCCGGACCCACGCCCTGTTGCTCGAACGCCATGATCTCCTGCATCGTCACCACGTCGCCTTCCATACCCAACACTTCGGTGAACGACAAAATCTTTCGAGGCCCACCCGTCAGTCGCGACGCGTGGCAGATCACATCGAGCGCCGAAGCGAATTGGGTTCGAATCGCCCGAATCGGCAGATCGAACCCCGACATCATCACCATGGTCTCAACTCGCTGAACCGCGTCGCGGGCGCTGTTGGCGTGCACCGTCGTCAACGATCCGTCGTGACCGGTGTTCATCGCCTGAAGCATGTCCAAGGTCTCGCCGCCGCGACACTCGCCGACGACGATCCGGTCCGGACGCATTCGCAAGCTGTTGATCAGTAAATCGCGGATCGCGATTCGACCCTTGCCCTCGATGTTCGCCGGGCGCGTCTCCAATCGCACAACGTGTGGCTGACGAAGCTGCAGTTCAGCCGCGTCTTCGATCGTGACGATGCGCTCGGTTTCCGGGATGAACGATGAACAGTTGTTCAACAACGTCGTCTTTCCCGACCCCGTGCCACCAATGATCAGTATGTTCAGGCGGCCTGTCACGCACGCCTCCATCAAATCAACGAGTTCACTCGGGCAACTGCTCCACTCGATGTAGTTGTCCCACGTGACCGGATCCTTCCCGAAACGTCGGATCGAAATCGACGGCCCATCGAGCGCCAACGGCGGGATGATCGCGTTGACACGACTGCCGTCCGCGAGGCGGGCATCGACCATCGGGTTGACTTCGTCCACCCGCCGCCCGACTGCCGAAACGATCTTGTCGAGCACGTGCAGAACGTGACTGTTGTCCTTGAACTGGACGTTGGTCAGTTGAAGTTTGCCGCCCTTCTCAACGTAAATCGTCTTCGGGCCATTGACCATGATGTCGCTGATGCCCGGATCGCTCAGCAGCTCTTCGAGAGGCCCGAGCCCAAACGTCTGGTCGAGCACTTCGGTGATGATTCTCTGACGGTCCGCCTGGTCGAGAAGAACATCCTCTTCATCGCACAACGCGGCGACCAGCGCCCGAACCTCGTCGCGCGTGGCCTCCTCCTCGTGTTCGATCACCTGGGAAAGATCGAGCCGATCGAGAAGCTTGCGGTGGATGCGGGTCTTGATCGCGTCGATGTTCAAACGCGTCGCGTCTGGCGAACGTCCATCCGGCGGAGAGGCTTGCGGAGGCGACTCTGAAGGAGTCGCCGGACGACGTGGTGGCTTTGGCGACGAGCCTCCTCGAAACATCTGTCTCCCCTCCTAATAGTGGCAGCCGATACATCCAGCGATCAATCAGACGCCTCACCCGTACCGCCGGACTTCCCACCGCCGAAAATGCGACTGAACAATCCGCCGCCCCGACCGTCCTGCCCGCCATCCGCACCGCCGCAAATCAGCTCACTGAGTGCTCGAATCGCTTCCCGCGCCTTCGATTTGGGGGCGTTGACGGCGAGTGGCTCGCCCAAGTTGATGGCAGCACTCACACTCGTCCAATCGTCCGGAATGCACGCTACGATCTTGTGGCCGAGCGACTTCTCCAGTCGCTGAACGTTCAAATGGCTGAGACCACCACCCGACCGGTTACAGACAACTTGGATGCCTGCCGGGTCGAAATCATACTTGGTCAGCGCTTGCAAAATGCGCTTCGCGTTCCGAGCAGACGTAACCAGCGGCTGCACCACCAGAAGGTTCCAATCCGCCATGTCCAACACGCATCGACCGGTCTGGTCCGCCCGCGTCGGACCGTCCAGCACAACGTACGGATACGACCGGCGAAGCAACTCCAACAACGGTGTGCAACAGTCTGCCGACAGGTCGGCGGTTTCCTCGAAGTCCCGAGGTCGGGGAATAACGTTGACGCCCGTCTGATGCCTCATCGCCGCCTTGTGCACCACGCGCTCGTCGAGCGTTTTCGAAGCACCGCACAAATCGGCGATGGAATGTTGGATCTCCAAATCCAACAACATCGCGACGTGTCCGAAGTGAAAGTCCAGGTCGACCAGCGCAACGTCTTCGCCGCACTTTTCGGCGAGTTCGACGGCGAGGTTCACCGCCAAGGTCGTACACCCAACTCCGCCCGCACTCCCGATGACCGAGATGATCTGCCCCGCCGATGAGCGATCCACGGTGCGATGGCGAAGAGCAGATACGACCGACAGCAACCGGTCCGATTCTTCCGGAAGTCGAATGGTATCGGAGAAACCCGAACGGATAGCGGTCAGAATGAGGTTCGAATCGCTCGTCGAAGCGACCGCGAGAAACTCGGTCGCCGGATTCGCCGCCTTGGCTGCCGACACCGACGCGATGGACTCAGCGGCGGAGACGTCGAGATTGACGACCACCAGGTCCGCGGAATGCTTCGACATCGCATCCGCCAACGCCGACGCTTGCGACACCGTGTCCACAACGCGAACGCCTGCGATGGCATCCACCTGCCCGCGGAGCGCGCCGCCGTCCGAACTCGGGTCGACGATCAAGACGCGGACGCTGCCTGGCGTCTTCATCGGATCAGTCGAGTCGCCGGAAGAGCCGCCGCCTCCGTTGTCATCATTCAATGTCATTTAACCAATGTCACCGGCCGTATGTCAGCAATCGTCGCGAAGATCTGCCGCAATTGATCTGAGTATTGGTCAATCGTGCCTTGAGCACGGAATTGTCTACCACGGGTGACGTCCACAAGCAACTGCATGAAATCCTGGTCGGCGTCCGACCCCACGCTGATCGCATAGATTCTGATTCGCTGGTCGCGTGCCAGCTCGGCCTCCACCAGGGCACGCTTCTTGCCTTCTTCGATTACCGAAGACCGCGCTCCGAATCGTTCGATGATGTTCCCGTTTGAATCGACGTCCTCATACGCCGTCGGACGACCGTCGGTCAGCAGCACGATTACTTTTCTGGCCGACGGCCTGGCGTTCGGACCGGTCAACTGCTCTCGACCAAGCCGAATCCCGCCGGCGATGTTCGTGTACCCGTCCCAATGTCCCGCCTGAAGCTGATTGAGCTGATCCGAAACGTCCTGCAGATTCGGGCCAAGGTCGACCAGGTGACGAGCGGTCGTGCCATACACCTCCAGCGACAACTGGTCGCGCTGCTGCGTCGACATGGTGGTGACCAACTCCTCCACGGCCTGCTTCACCGACAGCATCGGCTGAATGGGCGCGTTGGCGAACTCGGGCGTGTCGGCGTGCGTCGGACGTTTGTCCATCAGAAAGTTCATGAAGGTCTTAATGCCGAACCTCCACCGGAAGTCCGCGACGCCCCCATAGCGAGAGTTCGACATCGTCGAGCTTCGCCGCGCGACATAGTCGGTGTATTCCCGCCAGATGGCCTCCATCTCATCAGGCGACCGCCCTCCAAGCTTCGTTCGGTCCCAGATCATCTCCTTGTCGTCGAGCGTGGAATCGCCGTTGCCCTTCGACTCAAGCCCCTTCCTTCGCCACCACGCGTCCTCATCGTCAATCCCACTGTTCCAATCCGCAAACCCCGTCGCCACCGCAACGCGATTCCGCCAGTTCTTCTTCCGCTTCCCGCGATCCTCCGCAAAATCGCCCAGGATGTACTGAATCTCCGAGCCGTCCTCAGAAAACTCCCCCTGATAGGGAATGGGGCGGTTCTTGAGGTATTTCTGGATATCCGCGTAGTCCCGATTCGACGGATCCCAATGGATCCGACCGTTACGCGGAAGGGAATACTCCATGTGCACCAAGCCAACATCAAACCGCGGATCGTAGCGGTCCGGATAGTCGACCTCCACGCTCGGCTGAAACCGGGAATCGTACCCGAATCCACGACCACGCTCTTTGAAAAACCCCCAGCCCCAACCCTGCGCCTGCGGATCATCGTTCGACCAGCCCGGCCAATCGCCGCGCGGAAACGTCCCCGCCCAAACTTCGTGAAGGTTGATCAGGACGCTTTGGATCTGTCGCAATTCCGAATCGTTGTTGTGAGAGTTGGACAAGTCTGCGACGATCGCAATGTCGCGAGGCCTCATCATCGCCGTCGCCGTCGCCGTCCATTCTGAAAACGATCTGCCGAAGATCGCGGCGAAATACAACGGGATAGGCCCATCGGGCGCACCCTCCGTTCGCCGACCCGTCACCCGAACCGCATTCATCGGAGACACATTGGGCGAAAACGTGAACGGCTGACCAACCGCCTTTCGTTCCGCTTGCCCGAACTCAACGTCGTCCGGAACGATCAACGTCAATGGTTCGCCCACAACATCGTTCAACAACGCGCAGTCCACCGCGGCAGCCTGGGCCAGCGCGCGGCTGTTCGCGACGCTGCCGCTTTGCGCCAACGTCCCCACAGCCGCCAGCGCCGACGCGTCGGCGGCTCGCTGTAGCTCCTGACGAGCGTTGAACATCAAACCAACGTCCACACCAAGGGCTACGAACCCAAACAGCACCGGGAGAAGTAACGCGACCTTGACAGCCACAACGCCTCGGCGAAGAGTGCTTCCACGTTCGACAGTCGGATTGAAATGTGTCGCGTACATGGCACGATCTCCTACAAGCAATTCCCTGCCTAACTCAGCCAGACACGGCGCACGTTTCAGTCGCCCGCAACCTCCCCCGGGGCACACACCGTCGAGCGCACTGCCAACCCCGACCCGTATTCGACATTACCCAAACAGTGGGAACGGCTCGCACGCTACTGCCCGGTCACGCTGAAGAACGCGCGCCGACCGACGTTGTTGCAGCATCACACACGAACCCAGACGAAACGGCCGGCGGCGACGCGTGAACGCATTGGCATGCGAGATGGGATTGAGCGTCGCCCTCGTATCAGGGCGCGATTCGTACACCGGCACGGTCGCCCCGCGCTCATACTCCCGGGTCCGACACGCCGTCAATCGGGCTCGTCCAACACGTCCGGTTCGTCATCCTCGTCCGACGAACCGCCCTGATCGTTGCCAACATAACCATCCGCGTTGCTGACAATTCCCGCCTTGCCCTCGGAATCGGGAAACTCAACCGTTCGCGGCGATTCTCTACCTTCGAAGATTTTCACCGTACGCGCCGGGTGCGTCATCGGCTCGACCGGCGCTAGCTGCTTCACAACCGGCGGCGCGACAGCCACCGCTGGGGGAGGTTCTTCCACCTCAGGTTTCTTCAATTCGTAGATGGTGTCATCGCCGGCCGCCCGTTTCGACAACTCGATCGTACCGTTGAGATGCGCTTCCCGAAGCGTTTGAACGTCGCGGATGGGTACCAGAAGTTTCACCGGCACGCTACCGTGGAATCGATCCACCGCAGCCACGCTACGTCGACCAGCGCGATCATCGTCCCCGCCGTCCGTCACCGCCTCAGCACCGATTCGCCGATCCCCAACCGAAAAGACCGAGATGTTCTGCAAGATCGTCTCCGTCTTCCGCACGGAGCGACCGCGACCGAGCGACTCATTGGGCGAGTAGAGAACATCGACACGATCACCGGGATCAAGATCGAGAACGTATTGCGGCTTGACCAGCACCGGCTCGGCCCGAAACCCCGAAGTGATTTGGTATTGCGCGCCCGGCGGAGTTCCCGGAGACGCCAACATGTTCGCAAGAATCGGCGTGCCACGGACAATTTTCGTCGCCGTCACGCGCCCAGCCACCGACTCAACGCTCTCAAAATGTTCCGGCAACGGAAACGAGCCGAAATGGACCGTTTCAAGCATGTCCGACGTGATTTGCTTCCCGTACGGAATCTCAGAACTCGCCACCACAACCGCCACCGCCGTCGGCTGCGCGCGGCCGCCCTTCGCGTTTTCGACCAATCGAAGCCCCACCCACACCGCGACCACACCAGCCGTCAATCCGACCACCAGTTGAACAATCGTGCTCGTTCGCATATCTCCTGCCTCACTAAACGGTGTGCTGTTCGAATGCCAAAACGTTAATCCAACGGCCCGCGAAACATCGTACACGTCGACGTCAACGCAAAGTTATCAAAGATGCCAAGAAGGCCTACTTCCGAGTACGGAACGCTTAGCGACACGGTTTCCGCCAGCGACGGCAGCGACTCACTCGTGTATTCCACCGTAATGGGGTAACCATCAACACTCGCGTCGGCCAACACGCGTTGCACCACTACATCGACGCTCGCAGCCGTCGATCCCGGAAGCGTCGCTTCACGAGCGCCTTGCGTCGCCGCGTTGATCAACACATGACGCACATACGCCACCTGCCCGAACTCAATGATCCCGAACACCAACAATAGCAGAAACGGCAGGACAATCGCCAACTCCACCAGAGCGGCTGCCCGTCGATTCGGACAACCACGCGGCCTCATTCGAACGGTTGTTACGGTAGCATTGGCCATCGTAAGCACCTCCCCGCCAGGATCACCAAGGAACCGATGGTCAATGGGATTCCGTACGGTAGCAAGGTCGTCGTCGATCCGAAACTCTTGACCGAGCCGTATTCACTAAACGCCGTTTGCCGATTGGTCAGCTTCTTCAGGATGATACCGAAGTTCACGTACGCATGACCGAGCTTTCCGGTCGCCATGATCATGATGATGGCAATGATCCCGCCAATAAGAGCGCCCAATCCGAACGCCAAAACCGTCAACGTCGGCCCGAACCACGCACCGATCGCCGCCATCAACTTCACATCCCCCGCACCCATCGCGTGCATCAACCACGGAACAATGAGAACGCCGAAGCCGACCAGCAATCCCGCGACCGCAATCCCAACCCCATTCCAACCGAAATAGGTGAATTGGGCCAACACGCCCGACACGGCCAGCGCCGCATTCAGCCAGTTCGGAACGCGCCGCTCGCGATAATCGATGAACGACGCATACACCGTCGCCGGCCCAACCACCATCGCGGTGAACGTCCAATAATCGGTCGGAAGAAACGTACTCACGGCGCAACTCCAGTCGCGAATGCGACAAGGCCTCTGTGCTCCAAGCTTGACCGTAAACTATCCCGAGTGAATCGGAGAGGAATCGAAATCGAACGGCGGAAACGGGCCCCACCCCCCCGGGCGGGGCCCATCGGCTCGACTCGTTTACTTCACCGCGGGCATCTTGTCCGCAACACCGGTCATGACGTCCGCCGTCTTTTGACCGAGGATGGTCACCGCACCAATCACAACCGCGGCGATCAAAGCCAACATCACGGCATACTCCGTCGCCGTCGGGCCATCTTCACTTTTGAGGAAATCCTTGGCTCTAGCAATCATGGCTTTCATAACTAATCGTCCTTTCTAGGTCCGGTGGGCGCAATCCACCCAATCACGTTTTGCACTGAGAAATGTTCATCACGATCACAAATGGCCGACCGCACATCCAACGGCGCGACAAAAAAACAGTGCGACATGCTGAGAGGCGAGCGGCTCGTCCGCCGATCTTAGCATCGTCCAGGCCGGGTTGCAAGAAAGTTCAAGGCCGATGCGTCGCCCACAAACCCTTAACGCAACGTGGGTAACAACCGCGCGACGGTCCGAAAACATGCCGCCATCGCAATGCTCGGTCGCGATCCGCGTCGCCGGACGCTGCGTCCCGCTAAGCGCTCCCGCAGTGCACGCAACTGCACGCCCCACAGCCATCACACGATCCTCCCGAACAGCCGCCCCGTAAGCCTCGCCACGACGACCCACCGACGAGGCGTCCGTCGTCCGATTCGACGAAACTCGCAAAGCTGTCTTCTGTCCCCGTCGCATGGCCTACGTCCTTTCAAGCGTTACGGGAAACCATCAACGCACTTGTCGTGCCAGGAAGATCTTCGACCGATCACAAATCGCGGCAGCGTCAGCACCAATAATACTTTACGACCATCACGCCACGCACAGAACGTCATCACCCCGACACATCGACTGGGTACTTCTACCCACCCCAGTGGCACATCTCCCCAATAGCGAAGGGGGCTGCAAGGAGCATACACATCGTCGTCGTGACATCCAAGCAAGAATGGCCAAACATACTCAAACATGGCCAGCGGATCGGCGCGTACATTCAGCGACCCCATTTGCATGGATTCGCAAAAAAAAGAGACTTTGATCGGCCTTCAAAAAGCTTTTGAAGGCCGATCAAACGCCGGTTTTCGTCGGGCGTCGCCCACGCCCTGGCGTCGCTCCAACATGCGGATCAACCCGCCTATGATGCGATGTGCCAAGGCGCTGTCACGTATCTCAGCGACGCTGCCGACCTTGAAACACTTCAACAGCCATGTGCGAAAACCCACTCCGTCAAAGCCGAGCAAGTCTCGCAAGTGCCGGATCAATCCGATCTGCTTGCCCGACGCGGTACCCTGGTCGCGGGTGTTGCCGCCCGATTGCGTTGGGTCGATCAGACGATCAATCAACTTGCTCGCCTGAACCCGCGTTAGCAGTCTGTCGGGCTTGAGACTGCGTTTTCGACGCGCCGGTCCGCCTTCGCTT
>CAYQFV010000111.1:0-14091 GCA_964416845.1 uncultured Phycisphaeraceae bacterium
ACTGGGGATCGGCGATGATTTTCCCCTACAAGACGGCGAGCGGCGAAGATCGAGACTACGCTCGTGTCAAGCTGGACTTCCCGCGCGAGGACGCCAAAGGTCGGGCGATCAAATACGAGTCTCCAGCCGGAGGCGGTAACCGCGCATACTTCCCGGCTGGGTTCGGCGAGCTACTGAAATCGTCCGACACGATCGTCCTCACCGAAGGCGAAAAAAAGAGTCTTGCAGTGTCGCAGTGTGGCGTCGCGTGTGTCGGCATTTCCGGCGTCTGGTCGTGGCAACAGGCGCGACTCAAGAATGACGTAGGTCGAGCCTTTGGACAGCGTCGGCTTATTGCGGATTTGTCTTCACTGGACTGGAAGGACCGCGAGGTTGTCATTGTATTCGACAGTGACATTTCCGAAAATGCGATGGTGCTTCGCGCGGAATGGCATCTTGCAGAGGCGCTGCAAAAGGCCGGCGCGTCTGTCCAGTGCGCTCGCATTCCGGCCAAGGGCGACGCCAAGGTCGGCATCGACGACTATCTAATCGCTTGTGACGACCCGCAGTCCGCATTGCATTCACTGCTACAGTCCGCAATCGCTCCGGAAGAACCGCCCGCGCCGACGCCGATGGACTGGGCGAGGGCATTCCTCGCGGAATTTCACGAGACGCCGAAGGGCTGGACACTGAGGTGGTATCACAGCGAGTTTTTCACTTGGGACGGGGCGCGATATAGTGCCGTTCCGAAAGAATACATGCGCGGCCGCGTGTTGCAATTCATCGACAGTCGGGGCGGCATAGCGACAACCGCGCTTGCATACAACGTGCTAGACGCACTGGGTTCAGAAGTGGCCGTCGGGCATGAATTGCAGATGCCAATATACTTAAAGCGCACCGGCGCAATCGCAAAGCGTCCGCTTCCGATGAAGAACGGCGTTCTTGATTTCGGTACGCTGGCCACCGAGCCCACGGTCTATCCGCATTCGCCGAACCTATTCTCTGGGTTCGCGCTAGACTACGCGTTCGACCGCGACGCAAAATGCCCCGTATGGCTGCAAACACTGCACGAGATATTCGACGCGGATGCGGAGTGCGTCAACCTACTGTCCGAATGGTTTGGCTATACATTGTCGGCGGACACGTCATTGCACACAATCCTAATGCTCATTGGGCCGCCGCGGACGGGCAAGTCGACCATACTGCGGACTATGCAGTTGTGTGTCGGGAAAGACAACTGCATAGCGCCGTCGCTTGAATCATTGGGCGAGACGTTTGGGCTGTGGCCATTTATCGGGAAGCGGCTGGCGGTGATTGGCGACGCCCATTTAGGCGGCAATCACGAGAAGGCCCGAAGCATACTCGATCGGCTGAAAAACATTTCGGGCGAGGACGCCGTCCAAATCAACCGCAAGAATCTGCCATTCGTCACGACACGGCTGGGTGTTCGCTTCGCGATGGGCATGAACGAAATGCCACGCTTCGCCGATCCGTCCGGCGCGCTGGGCTCCCGTTTATTGATTCTCCCGTGCGCCGTCTCGTTTGAGGGCCGCGAGAACCGAAAGCTTGAGGCGATGATCGAGCGAGAGGCCGCGGGAATTGCCAACTGGGCGTTTGAGGGTTTGGTTCGGCTCGAGCGCAACGGTCGGTTTACGGTTCCGGCTGTCTCGGAGGATTTGCGGCAGGATTTCGTGTCGCTGTCGTCGCCAATTACGTCGTTTGTTGAAGAGCGGTGCGTGGTCGCTTGCGGACAGACGATCGCGACCCATTCGCTCTATGATGAGTGGGTTTCGTGGTGCCGCGAAAACGGTCACCACGCGGGCGCATTGTCGACCTTCGGCCGGAACTTGCGGGCTGCATTCCCTGGAGTCGATAAGGTCCGCCCTGGGAGTGATGGGATTCGGCGGTGGCTGTATTCGGGCATCGGCCTGCGGACGGGGGTGGCGTATGCGTGACGAAGCGATCGCGTCCAGGCACGTCCAGGCAAGCGTCCAGGATGAACGCGGCGAAAATCGCGAAGAATCGGCCTTTTTGGGCTGCAAACACGGTTCCGTCCAGGACGTCCAAGACGTCCAAGCAAAATCCGCCTACACCACTAATATGTATGAGGCCTGGATGGAATCTCAATTTCCTATAGCAACTAAGAAAATGCCTGGACGTCCTGGACGTCTTGGACATGACCCCGATACTGGCCTAAAAACAGCGATTTCTACGAATTCTCAAGCTGTCTTGCCTGGACGCTTGCTTGGACGTCCTGGACGTAGTTACCCAAAGCCCCACGGCGACCCGGAGCGCCCAGACCGTACAGCATCACGCATTGTTATCGAATCGCAACTATTAACAATACGATACGATTCTGCTCCGGATGGCGTGGGGTGGTTCGTTGACGCTGGCGATCGTGTGGACGTGAGCGATGCGGTTCGTCGATTGGCGTCGCGGCAAGCTGGATACTCGCCCGCGTGGTGGTGGCAGCATATGACGTACTTGGCCGGTCGGTGTGAGGAATGGAATCCGCAGCGTGCGTCGGACCTACGGCAAGCCGCGAGGATGATGGAATCACGGCAAGAACCCACCCCATAGGGGGGTCGAATCGTATAGGATCGCGCCCATGGACCCTATTGACATCTGAGATACTTTTTTTGTAGGGTTATACAGCATAGGAGGTTACGAGTATGGGCCTTCGAGGACCGCCTAGAACGCCGACGTCAATTCTGAAGATGCGCGGCTCGCAATTGGCTAAGCGCCGGGCGCGCGAATCTTCGGTTCAAGCTGAGGGCGGAAAACCGACTGCACCGACTTGGTTGGACGCTGAGGGCAAGGCCGAATGGCGTCGTACGGTCCGAGCGCTCGAGACGATGCAAATCCTGTCTCGGTCCGATCGGGCTGCGCTGGTGGGCCTATGCCAAGCGTGGTCAATGTTCGTTGCTTTGGCTAAAGCGTGGAACCGGCTCGACGCGACGGAGTATGTCGCAAGCCGCCCGCTTGGCGTGATGGTGTCCCAATCATTCAACGACTATCGGCGGGCTGCGCTCGAGTTCGGGCTGACACCGGCGTCGCGCTCGCGGGTGACGGCTGCCACGCCGACGGGCCCGACTACCGACAAGTCGCGGTATTTCATCACTTGACGCGTCGGTTCGGCGGTCGATGATGGATTCGCTTAGAACAAGGGAGCCCACTTCCAAGAATGATCTAGTCGAGATTCCCAGCCGACACCCGCGGCAAGCCGTGAGGCCCCGAGCGCACCTTTGGCGTTAAGCCGGGTGTCGGCTGGCGATCTTTCGTGGAGGCGAAACCGATGATGAATGACGACGAACCGCGTGTCTGGATTCGACGGCGCGCGTTGAAGGGCGGGCGCTCGAGCTACGATCTTCGGTGGATTGACGATTGTGGCAAGACGCGTAGTAAGGCCGCTGGTCGTGACCGCAAGGCCGCGGCGTACGAGGCGGCGAGGTTGGAAGCGGCGTTGGTCGATGGAACGCACCAGGATACAACGACGATCGCGTGGCAGGCGTTCGTCGATGACCACGTGGCCAAGATATCGGGCGATGCGAATCGGGTTGAAGCGAAGTACGCGCTCGAGGAGTTCGGCACAATGATGTCGCCGCGTTCACCGAAGCACGTTTCCTACGGCATGGTTGAATCGTTCGTTGCTAAGCTGCGGACCGCGGACGACAGCGAGAAGGCCGCCAACACACCCGCAACGGTCAACAAGAAACTGAGATACCTTCGGGCGGCCCTAAATCGGGCAATCAAGCGCGGCTACGCGGGCCGGAACCCCGTGGGCGTTGAACTATTCTTGCCGACCGAAAACAAAGCCCCACGAATTGCAACCGATGCCGAAGAACGCCAGATACTCAAAGCTGCGAAGTCGCTATACGGTTTCAAAATGTGGGCGCTGGTCAGCGTTGCTCTACGCACAGGCGGTCGTCGGTCGGAACTAATCGGATTGACGTGGGATCGGATTGATCTTGAAGGTGACAACCCGCGTGTTCATTTCACCCGAACCAAAGGTCACAAAGACCGATACGTGCCGCTTTCGTCTGGGACGGTTAAGGCGTTGCGTCGGCTGAAGATTCAGACGCTGAGGGACGGCGGTCCGTTCGTGGGGCTGTCCGAGAACCTTGGGCGGCGATGGAAGCGGATACTTCGCGTTGCTGAGGTTTCCGGTTTGTCGTTCCACGACCTGCGTCGGACGTGTGCGACTCGGCTAGTCCGCGCTGGCGTTGGCATCACGACCGTGCAAGGGTTGTTAGGACATTCGTCGATCGTCACGACGCAAGCGTATTATGTTTGGACGAACGACGCGGACCTACGCGCTGGAATCGAGAAGCTGGCAAAGGCGACGGCGTGAGCGCTACCACTTTTCGACCACTTTTGCCTGAATCGGTTGGTCGGAACCCGAAAAACCGCGTTTTTGACTACACCGGGCGGGACTCGAACCCGCGACATTCGGATTAGAAATCCGATGCTCTATCCAACTGAGCTACCGGCGTGCTGTCGCAAGCGCTGTTCCCGACATTTCTATCGGACTCCACGGCAAAGACGCAAGAGCCTGGCGACGCCTTCTTTGCCAACGTCCCCATCCCGCTACGTGGACGGTGCCCATCTCCGGGAACGCACTGCCCCCGCAGCCGTGGTGGGCGGCTGCCGCTCAAACGCTTGCTGGCATGCCGCTACGTCCCCGCCTGCTCAAATCAACCGGTTCGCACAGGTACGTTGCAAACCGTGAAACGTCAAGTCCGTGGCCTTGAGGACCCGAATCAAGAGCTGCCACGGACGGCCAACGCTGCTCAACAGGCCGACAGTCGCACCTTCAAACTGCGCCGTTCGAACCGGCAAGCGACGCAACACGCCCATCGTTTCACGGAACACAGGCGGAAAACGCGTCACCCTGGGACGGACGTGGTGAGTCGCGATCGAGACACTGATGTAGACAAACGCGGATCTGTTACTGTGTCCAGCTTCCTGATTCGGGAATCTGCTGCGTGAGAAGGTTTGCTTGACAGCCGTGTCACATTGGGTTAACCTCTTGACTACTGGGGAGTAGAGGCATGTTGTTCGGGGCGAAGGCGCTGCGTTGGGGTACGGGCGTGTTTGTCGGCATCTGAAAACGATGGGAGTGGACTTTTTTGGGAGCGATGCATGTTTGCACGCTCTGCGCTCGACTGCGCGTGGGCGCTTACCTTCTTTGGAGTGTTCACGGCGGGATCGAACGCGGTTACAGCACAGTGCCTTCCCAGCGACCGAGATTGTAACGGCGAGTGCTTCGGCGTGGCGGTCGTTGACGACTGCGCAGCGTGTAGCGGCGGTAATACCGGACGCGCGCCCAACGCCGACAAGGATTGCGCCGGCATTTGTTTCGGCGACGCCGTCGTGGACTGTTTCGGCGTCTGCGGCGGTTCAGCAGTCGGATGTTGTCAGAGCGATGCGGATTGTGGTCATCTGCAGGATGATTGCGCGACCGGAGTCTGCAACGTGTCCCTCGGCGTTTGCGAGCAGGTGTTCCTAAGCTCCTCGACGGTGTGCCGCTCCGCCGCCGGATTGTGTGATGTGGACGAACGGTGCACCGGGACGAGCGCAGCATGTCCGACGGAATCGTGTGCTGCTGCGGGCGTAGCTTGCGGTGAGAATCGGGAGTGCGACGGCCGTTGCGAATGTGTCACGGTCTGTCCGCCCGAG
The DNA here is from genome assembly GCA_964416845.1 of uncultured Phycisphaeraceae bacterium. Classification (GTDB taxonomy): domain Bacteria; phylum Planctomycetota; class Phycisphaerae; order UBA1845; family UBA1845; genus CAYQFV01. The sequence continues at coordinate 5,659 of CAYQFV010000111.1, forward strand.
CTTATCGAGTGCCCAACGGGTGTCTGTGTCGTCAGCGCGGAGGATTGTTCGTCGACGTGTTCGGTCGTTTGCGGCGACTTGGACGCAGATCGTGACGTTGACGGCGATGATTTTTCGCTGTTCTTGGCATCGTTCGGCCGAAGCGCCGGCGATCAGTTGTTCAGCGCGTGCGCGGATTCCGATGGCGACCAGAGCGTCACGTTCGTCGACTTCCAGAGTTGGTTGCAGTGTTACCGGGCGTTCATTAACGACGACGATGCCGGCTCGCCCGACATCACCGTTCAGGGCGATTTCGACGCTGATTCTGATGTGGACCTAGTGGACTTCTCCTACTTTCAGACCTGTTTTTCCGGCGCACCGGATGAATTCGCTCTGCCGTGCGAACTCAAGTTCGACTTTGATGGGAACGGCGCGATCGATCTCGACGATTTCGGCGGCTTTTATGCCGCGGTCATGGCCGAACGTTAAGGGAAGCGTGACTCAGGCCCAGCGTGAATGCATTCGGAGCGAGGTTGTCGCATCGAATACTAAACTTGCATTGAAAGCTCCGCAGAGACTGCTATAATGTCGCCACGCTGAAAAGCTGGGCTTGTCTCAACAGGTGAAGGAAACCTTCGTGATGTCGTCCAAGACTGCTCGCCAACTTGTCCTTGCCACTGCAACCTGCTTGGTGGCTTCCCCCGGTGCGTTCGGTGACATTTCAGTTCGATTTGAGACGCCCACAATCCATGTCGACCGCGGCAGCACCTTCACGGTGAACATCGTGGCTGATATCTCAGAGCCTGTCGTTGGCTGGGGCTTGGATTTGACGATCGATAGCCCGGAAATCGTCTCGCTTGTCGGCTCGCCTGTCATCGGGCCTCAATGGTACGGAGCGTTCGCCCCCGACGGCGACGGGCTGGCGGGAATGGCATGGCCGACCAGCGTGAGCGGCGACAATGTCTTGCTGGCATCGCTAACTTTCTCGGCCAACGATTTCGGCACGACTCGTCTGGGACTGGGTGCAACGTTCGGCGACATGTCGGAAGGATTTCCACTTGATCCGGCAGGATTCGCGACGGTCGATTTTGGCTCTGCCGACGTCATGGTCAATCCCACACCGGGGGCAGCTACGCTAGGCATGATGGGGCTTCTCTTGATCGGCTGGACTGGGCGGCGCGTCTCGCCTGTCTGAATCTTCGCCCAACCTTGACTGCTCCGCGCTGGTCAATCTTGCTCATTCCTTGCATAATCCATCCTTAGCGTCTCCGTACGCAGCTGCTGCTTCGCTGGGCATCGAGAACGCAGCCTGGATTGTGGATGACGTGTTTCGCGAAGGATCATGCTGAATGAAAGGTGGAGTCGCCATCATAACAGCCGCCGGCCGAGGGATGGGCGCGGCCTGCGCTCGGGAACTAGCGGCCCGCGGTTACGCCGTATGTCTCATGTCCCCGTCGGGAGCAGGGTCCGCGCTCGCGAAGGAACTCGACGGGATCGGCGTGGATGGGTCGGTAACCGATCCGGACGATCTACAGCGTTTGGTCTCGGCAGCCATGGACACCTACGGTCGCGTGGATGCGGTCGTCAACAACACAGGCCATCCACCCAAGGGAGACCTGCTCGACATCTCTGACGAGCAGTGGCATGACGCGTTGGATCTTCTGTTGCTCAACGTCGTTCGTATGGCTCGCCTGGTCACGCCGATGATGGTTAAGCAGGGCAGCGGTTCCATCGTCAACATCTCGACGTTCGCCGCCTTCGAGCCATCGGCGAGATTCCCGGTGTCCGCCACGTTGCGGGCCGCGCTGGGCGACTACACAAAGCTCTACGCCGACCGATATGCGGCGGCTGGCATTCGCATGAACAACGTCTTGCCCGGCTTTGTTGACAGTTTTCCCGTCGATGAAGCCACACGTACGACGATACCCATGCAGCGCTATGCGACGGTCTCGGAGATTGCAAAGACGGCCGCTTTTCTACTCTCACCCGACGCCGGTTACATCACCGGGCAGAACATCCGTGTCGATGGCGGGCTGACGCGATCCGTGTAGCTGCGCTCGGCGAGTGGCGATGCGCGCCGTCGCAGCGGCAGGTCGGATCCGCCGCTTTCGCGTGGCCTGTCAGTTGACGCCGACAGCGGTCGGCTCGATGGTCTCGGTAGGTTTGGACAGTGTGCGCGTGATGAAATCGACGATCAACCGGTTGTAATGCTTGCCACGTATGCCGTGGCGAGATTTGGGGTAAAACATCAGTTCGAACTGCTTGTCGGCCTTTTGCAGGGCATTCACGAATTGCAGCGTGTTTTGCATGTGAACGTTGTCGTCCATGACGCCGTGGAGAATCAGTAGTCGCCCGTGCAGGTCCGCCGCCGCACCAACGACCGACGTCGTTTCATATCCGTCGGGGTTTTCTTGCGGCGTGTCCATGTATCGCTCGGTGTAGATGGTGTCGTAATTGTGCCAATCCGTCACCGGAGCGCCCGCGATACCTGCCGCAAAAAGGTCGCTGTGGGTCATCGCGTAGGCGGTCATGAATCCCCCGTAGCTGTGGCCGCTCATGCCGATGCGATCGCCGTCGACGTAGGGCTTCTTCTTAAGCCACTCGATCGCTTCGGTGATATCGGCGAGTTCACCCTCGCCGAACCTTTTGTAGGCCGTCCATGCGGATTGGGCTCCTTTGCCGCTCGCGCTACGCGGGTCGCACCGAAACACGAGGAACCCCGCTTCAGCCAGCACGCGTTCGCGGTCTCGGCGTTTGCTCCAGGAATCGCGTACCGTCGGGGCGTGTGGCCCGCCATAAGTCATAAACCACACGGGGTATTTCAGGTTGGGGTCGAAGTCGGGCGGCATCATCAGGCTGGCTTCAAGCGTGAAACCGTCGGCGGTCTTGATTTGGAGTAGTTCGTAGTCGCCGAATCGGTACTCCTCGAGAACATGCACGGGGTTGGAATCAATCGTGCGAACCGGAGCGCCGTCCGCAGTATACAAATGGACCCGAACGGGCGTCTCGTGGCTGCTGAACCTATCGATGTAATACTTGCCGTTGGGGCTGACGCGGCTGATGTGGTGCCCCGGGGACGAGGTCAGTTGTTCGGGTTCTCCGCCGCTGATTTTGACGCGGTATAGGTTTTCGGCGATGTGGCTGTCGCGCGTGCCCGAGAAATAGACCCATCCTGCGTCCTCGTCGACGTGCTCCACCTTGCGGACTTCCCACTCGCCTGACGTAAGTTGTTTGAGAAGCGTGCCGTCGTCATCGAATCGGTAGAGATGCCGCCAACCGCTGCGTTCGCTGGCCAACAGAAACGATCCGTCGTCGAGAAACTCCGGATCGCCCGGATCGGAAACCCACGCTTGGGTCGTGTCGCGCAGCAATCGCGATGTGGAACCGTCCGACCGCGATGCCGTGTTAACATCCAACCATGTCTGCGCTCGGTCTTGGGCGTAGAAGAAGATTTTGTCACTATCAGGCCACCATCCCACTCGCGAGATGAGAACCTCACCGTCACCATAGCCGGACAGATCTGCCCACCGCACACTGCCGCCGGCAGCGGATACCATCCCGATGGTGACATGCGGATTCGGATCGCCCGCCTTGGGGTATGCGGTGCGTTCAACGTCCTGGTGCACGGGCAACTCGTCGATGACCGTAAACGGTTTGATTGGCGAGTCGTCTGTCCGAAGAAACGCGATCGCGGACGAATCGGGACTCCACCAATAGGCCTTCCATCGTCGTCCGTTGAGTTCTTCGTAGTACACCCACGTGAACTTGCCGTTGCGAATGTGTTCGCCGCCGTCGGTGGTCAGCGCTCGCTCGGTTTGGGTCGCCACGTCTACGACGTAAAGATTGTCGTCGCGTACGAACGAAACGAACGCGCCGTCGGGACTGAAAGTCGGCGTTTCTTCCCGGCCGGGGGTGTGGGTGAGTCGGACTGCGCGCTTGCCATCGAATCGGCAGTAGTACAGGTCGTTTTCGTGCTGGAACAACGCTGCGGTGCGGTTTTTGTTCATACGAAACCGCGAGCGACCGGCAAGTTCGTCGGCGGTCTCGTCGTCGATGGTCGGCAACGCTGCCAGCGCAGCCGCCATGACATCGGGCGAGTGGAATCGTTCCATTCGACCGCTGGCTGCTTCGATTCTCCACAGCACGTCGTCTTTGACCTGAAGGTAATGTTCTCCATCGTCCAGCCACGTCAGGCGCGACACGGGTGGTCCGGTGAAGTCCGGCGGGTCGTCCGAATCGTACATCGCTTCGAACGTAATCGGTTTGGGAGGCTGCGCGTCTCGCGGTAGCGGTCGAACACGACATCGCGTCACCGGCAACGCGTCCACCAAGCGCACCACGGGAAACTCCTTACCTTCTTCGATCATGTTGTCGAAGAAGTTCCAAGTGCAAAGCCCGTCGTCGGACTGCGGCTCCAGTAAATACACAGCCAGCGTTCCCAACGGCTGACCGGTGCGCACCACAATTTGCCCCGCCATGAAACGCCTCGTCTCCGGTCGCGCGGTCACATCGACGGTAAGCTGACGGTGCTTCTGGAACGGTCGATCCGCGTGCGAGACCCTGTCGATAACGTACGATTCGATGGGCAATTCGATGTCCTCGCGAAGCTCCTCGACCTCGATGCCGTGCTCCTGTAGTTTGCGAACGATGGTCTCCATCGACGGCGGAAACAGGTACGCATAGGGACGACGGACCGAAAGGGTAGGCTCGAACTGTCCGAAATGGGTCACTTCGTACGTGCGAGGTTTTCCGGTGGAAATCGTGCGCCCGTCACGGACGTCTTCGACGAAACCCTCGATGCGTACGTTGTCAGCGAAGGGTGCGATCTCGCTTCGGATCGCCACAACATCACCTCCGGACGGATCATTGCCGACATCGGTAGTACGCTCGTCGGCAGCCTGGACCATGTCACGGATGTCGTCCGCTCGCTGCGACGCATAGATCAAACACTGTCGGACGAACGCCCGGGTCGCTAATATGCGGTCGCGATACGATGCGTACGCGTACGCTTCGGAAAGGATGGCCAACCGGTTGCGAAGCCCGCGATAAGGGGTTCCGAATCGCGGACGAGCGGGATACGTACTCCAGCGAGAGTGCTCGCGGTCGAAGTTCCCGTAATAGAAGGATTTGTAGCCGGTTTCCTTGCGCATCCTGCTGCCGACCAGCGGGAGCATCGTGTCGCGGACGTATTCGATGATCTCCTCGTCTCCGGCGGGGTTCTTGGGTGCGGCGTAGGTGATGGTGTATCCGTGGTACGAGCCGTTGGTCGTGTGCGTGTCAATGATGACCGACGGGTCCCACAGGTTGTAGAAATGCACCATCGCTCGAGCTTCAGGACTTTCCAGCTTGATGTAATCGCGATTCAGATCGAGATCCTGGGCGTTTCGGCGTTGACCCATTCCGTCGGCTGGTCCGCGTTGACCGGGACGATTGTCCTTTGACATGTGCTCGTTGCCGTCGACGTTGAAAATCGGTGCGAAGATGATCACCAAGTCTTTCAATAGATCGTGATCCGGCCCGTCGGCGATGTCGCGCGCAAGCATCAACAATGCTTCCTTGCCGCACACTTCGCCCGCGTGAATGTTTCCAAACGCCATGACCACCAGCTTGCCGCTGTCAGCCGCTTCTTCCGGCGTTTCGATAGGAGGGTCCGCCAGAATCAGCAACGGGATCGACCGGCCATCGGCGCTCGTTCCCATATCGCTGCGGCGAACGGCGGTCGACTGTTTCGCGAGTTGGTCTATGAACGTGACGACGTCGTCGTAGCGGCTGGTCGCCTTGTAGTCACTCTTCTCCGCGACGGTTTTGAGAGTCTTCTCGCCCTGCCCCATCACGGCGGCGGCAAGGGACAGGATGCAAACGCAAACTCGGGTCATTTCGATTTTCTCCAACGGAATGTCATACAACGGTCGGATAGGCCAATTGTAGCGGGCGCGGTGCACAATACAAACCTGGACGGACGCACGAGTCGCGTTCACCTTTCGACAAGGGTGGTCGAGTGGTATGCTGCGGTTTGCTGCATTGGGGACAGTATTTCATCCGCCAGCGCGTGAGGCTGACGATCGAACATCCGTGACGAAAGAGCTGGACATGACCAATCGCGAACGGACCATCGAACAGATTCAGCACCGAAAGGTCAGTGCGATCATTCGCACGACCGATGAGCAGTTGGCACGCGATGCGATGAACGCTGCGGTCAACGGCGGATTTCGCGTCGTCGAATTCACGTTGACGACTCCGAACGCGCTGGGCCTCATCTCCGAATTCGCTGGCCGGAACGACTTGCTGGTGGGTGCGGGCACGGTGTTGACGGCCGATCAAGCAACGAGTGCGGTCGACGCTGGTGCGAAATTCCTCGTATCACCGGTCTGCGATCCGGAAGTGATCAGCAAAGCTCGCGCGCTCGACGCGGCGGTCATCCCGGGAACATTCACCGCAACGGAGATGTTCACCGCCCATCGTGCCGGCGCGGATTTCGTCAAGCTGTTTCCTGCACCGGCAGACGTCGCAACCTACATTCGGGGCCTGCTCGGACCGCTCCCGATGCTGAAAATCTTCCCGACGGCCGGCGTGTCGGTCGCCAACTTTTTGGACGTGTTGCACGCCGGGGCTGCCGGTGTGGGGTTTGTGCGATCACTGTTCGAGCCGGAGTTCATGAAAGCCCGTGACCTGCTCGCCGTGGAGCAGCGTGCCAAACAAATCATCGATCGATTGAACGCGCCCTGATCCGTCGCGTGGCGCATTCACCGCGCCGGACGGCTTGACGGCTGGTTACGCCGGTTGACCTTCAGGCCGGTTCACCGAGAATGGCGGCCGGGGTATCCAGCCCCTACCGTGGTCAGATAGGTCGTACGAATTCCTGTGCGCTTCGAGCGAGGGATGCCCGGAGTGCACCCCGTGCTCGTAGCGTCGAAGGTAGGTCCGATGGCCGACGTGCTTGTTATCGAAGACGAGGAGGTTCTGCGGAAGAACATTCGCGATGCGTTGCGCATGGCGGGGTATCAAACGACGGCTGTGCGCACCGGCGAGGAAGGCTTGACCACCGCCGAGAAGAACCCGCCGGATATCATCCTTCTCGATTATCGCCTACCGGGGATCGACGGGCTGGAAGTGCTTCGCGAGCTTCGCAAACGCGGATTCGGGGCGTCCATCATCATGATGACCGCCCACGGCAAGATCGACACGGCCGTGGAGGCGATCAAAGCCGGTGCGAGCGACTTCCTCTCAAAACCGCTCGATCTGGACGAACTTCAGATTGCGATCGAACGCGAATTCAAACACCGTCGCCTCACCGACCAGTTGAACTATTTTCGCGAGCGAGAGCGATCACAAGGGTCGATCGACCTCATCATCGGTCAGACCAAACCCATGCAAGCGCTTCGCAAGCTCATCGGGCGCATCACGTCCACGCCCGCGCTCGCATCAGCCGACCCGCCCAGCGTGCTCATCACGGGAGAAACGGGAACGGGCAAAGACCTGGTCGCTCGTGCAATCCATTTCTCCGGCCCCCGGGGAGACGGTCCCTTCATTCACGTGAATTGCACCGCGCTGCCCGATCACCTCGTCGAAGCGGAGCTCTTCGGACACAAGAAGGGCGCTTTCACCGACGCCCGCAGTGACAAGCGAGGACTCCTCGAAAGCGCCGACGGCGGAACAGCTTTTCTGGACGAGATAGGCCACATGAAGCCCGAACTCCAGGCGAAATTACTCAACGTGCTGGAGCGCAAGGCGATCAGACCGGTCGGCGGAACGAAAGAACGCAACATCAACGTGCATTTCATCGCCGCGACGAATCGCGACCTGGAATCCGCCATCGAGCAGGGAGATTTTCGACAGGACCTCTTCCACCGCTTGCGCATTCTGACAATTCATCTCGTCCCCCTGCGAGAACGCGGCGACGACATCAGCCCTCTCGCCGATCATTTTGTGCGACTGTACGCGGCGAAGTTCGCGGTCGACGTGACCGGAATTGAAGACTCGGCACTTCAAGCCATGCGTGCGTACGATTGGCCTGGCAATGTGCGCGAGCTTGCCCACGTACTCGAGAGCGCGGTCATCATGACCGACGAGGCAGTCATCGGCCGCGACCATTTGAACATTTCACCAGCCACCGTCGACAGCAAAATGGACATTCACCTCGGGAACGATCGAACGATTTCGCTCGACTTCTCCAAGCCCGGCCCGACGCTGGAGCAGATCGAATACGAGATCATGCAAGCCGCCTTGGAATTCGCCAAGCACAACCTCTCCAAAGCCGCTCGTATCCTTGGCATTTCCCGCGACGCTATTCGTTACCGCAGTGAGAAGTTTGAGCGGTCCAGCGATGCCGAGGATTCAGCGCAGTTGTAGCCGTTCGTGACCGTTCCGATTCGATCGACGTCGTCACCCAACTGGACGCCCGCGAGGTTGTCCCATCCGTAGTTGAAGGTTGCAAAAAAGTATGGCGGCTCGATC
>CAYQFV010000112.1:0-9223 GCA_964416845.1 uncultured Phycisphaeraceae bacterium
CCCAGTGTCCCCGCGCGTCGCCGGTCCATAGACGCACGTCGTCCGAGACGTGCGAGCGTCTCCAAGATTTGAAATGCGATGATGCGACGGCGATCCGGCTGCGTCGCCAGATCGTTGCGCAGCCGTCAGCAGCACCCCTCCGAGCCACAACAGTCGTCTTGAGCGGCGGTCGTTTCAGCGTAGTCCGCACCCTTCGATTCTTTCGGATCTCGCCGAACGTTGCGGCGACAGTCGAAAGGGGAAGCGGCGTCGAGCGGGACGTCCTCTCGCGGCGGCACGGGGATGATACCCGAGGTGTATGGTTCTTGCGTGTACAGTTGGTATGTCTTGTCACACACGGCCATCGGCACGCCGCGATGCAGGGTGTGTCCGTCGTCGTCGGTGACCTTCTTCCACGGACCGCGATAGACAACGGCTTGGTTGCGATCGAGGCAAGGTCCTTGCTTGCCCTTGAACGCCCGGACCGTAACCGAACGGAATTCGATCCCCTCCACGACGCGCCATGGCTCGGCCGATCGGCGGAGAATCTCCACGCCATAGTAGCCCGCCCGCTCGAACGCCTCGATGAATCGATCCTCGCGAAACGCACCGCTGATGCAGCCGCTCCACAGTTCGCTGTCAGCCTGCATGGCGGCGGGGACGTCCTCGTCGCTGACAATGTCGCTGATGACGCATCGACCACCGCGCTTGAGGACGCGGAACATGCCCGTGAATAGTTCTTCCTTCATCGACGGTTCCACGAGATTGAGAACGCAATTGCTGACGATGCAATCGACCGATGCGTCGGGAATCATAGGGTGCTCAGCCCGCAGGCTCGCGATGTGCTCTTGCATGGCAAGATAACCGTCCGCTCCGCGAACAGGATGCGATTCCAGCCAGGCATCCAGACGGTCAAGATCCAACGCAAGGTCTTGAATGCGACCCTTGACGAATCGGATGTTGTCGAACCCCACACGGCGGGTGAATTCGGGCTGGCAGCGTCGGGCGAGCGCAAGCATCGGCTCGTTAAAATCGACGCCGATCACACGACCGCTGGGACCAACGACCTGGGAAGCAAGGTAGCAAATCTTGCCGCTCCCGCTGCCTAGATCGAGAACCGTTTCGCCAGCCTCGATCCATGGCGTTGGATCGCCGCACCCGTAGTCCACCTCGACCACTTCCGCGGGCACGTTCGTCAACTGCGCCGGGTTGTATCCGACCGTCGGACAGCAGAGGGCTTCTTCGACCTCGCTGGCTGCCGCTGCATACCGTGCTCGAACGCTATTCTCGCTTACTGTGTCAGCCATGTCGCTCTCACTTCAATTCTCGGTCGTCGTTACGACGAGCAACCGTCCAGTTTTCAAAAGGCTCTTACCGGTTCTGGGGCGATCCTTAGACCGCGCACTGTACGTCTGCCACGCTTCAACGGCGATCGAGAAATCGTCGCGGCATGCACGCCCATCAGTATAATCGGATTCAAGCGGCGGAAATTCCCATTGGTTGGGCTTGGGGTTCATGTTCTTGGATGTACCAAGCGACGGCCGCCGGAATGCCAACGTCATATGTAATGGAGGATTTCCATCCGAGCTCGGTTCGAATCTTTTCGCACTCGAAGAAACATCGGCGTCCGATCAACCAAGCGGAGTATCGAGTGACCAAAGGGGGCTTCTTGGTTCGGAACGCGTGACCGAAGATCTCGAACACAAGGGCCGCACATCGGACCAAACGCAACGACACTTTTCGCTTGACCGGCGCTTCACCGATTGCCCTAGCGACCGCATTGAAGTACTCGGATTGCGTGATGACCCCATCATGGCTGCAGTTGAAGGACTGGCCGCGGGCGGATTCGGACTCAGCCGCCAAGATCGCTGCCTCGGCGACGTTTCCCGCATGCACCAGATTGAGGCGATTCGTACCGTCACCGATCAGTTTTGTCTTGCCGCGTCGAATAGCGTCGATCATGCGAGGAAGGGTCGCGCGGTCCCGCGGGCCGTAGAGCCAGCTCGGGCGAATGACCGTGACACCGATTCTGCCGGCACGATCCGCTTCCCAGACGACGTTTTCCGCCTCAACTTTTGCCCGACTGTAATAACTCCATTTGGGCATGTTTTGTGACAACGGCGCGGATTCGTCGAGAACAAGCCCTTCGCCGTCGCGATGCCCATAGGCGCTGATTGAGCTGATGTGCAAGAAACGAGGGACGCCGGCCGCGATGGCCGCCTCGAGCAGGTTACGAGTGCCATCTATTGACACTTTGACGAATTCTCGCCACGGTCCCCAGTCGCCGACACGGGCAGCCGCGTGAAACACGATTTCCACGCCCTGGCAAGCCGATCGCAGCGATGTCGGGTCGGTGATGTCGCCTTCAACAAGCTCCACGCCTTGCGATCGCAACCATTCCGTGTCGGAATTCGCGCGAACCAGCACGCGCACCTTGCGGCTTCGCCGCCGAAGCTGCTCGACGATGTGGCTTCCCAGTAGTCCCGTACCGCCCGTGACCAAGTAAGTCGGTTTGTTGGATTCGGTCATTCTACGGGTAGGATAGAAACCCGGCGCGTGGCGGTCAAGGGAATCCCTGCTGTTGGTGTGACGCCATGTGACGTGACGCCAGCGCTGAGTCCGCGGCGCCCGCGCTTGGAGGTCTCGTAGGTCACGTGGTTGTGTCGTAGAGGCGGGGGGGATTGGGCAGGTCGACTAATTTAAATACCCGGGCAAGTAATACTTCGGTTTGGTAGCGACGCTTGACTTCCCCTGATATAATCCTCGCCCATGCCACCGTGGTAGAGAATCGGTCGGAGCGTTCCGTCCGGGACGGTGGGCGCGTTTAACTTGCGGTTTGGCGTCATTTTCACCGGGGTGTCGTCGTTGCGGTTGCGACTGACGGTTGACCGCATCCCTTGTGGTGGCGTGATCAAAAGGACCTATGGTAGACCAAAACCTAATCAACCAACTGGATATTGATGAATCCGAACTCGGCGCTGAATTGGCCGATCTCGAACATGACTTGGCCTCACTTGGCAAGGGATTCGACGGGGACGAGGAGATCTTTCGTCCCGGAACGATTCTGAAAGGACGTGTTGTCGGCAGGGCCGGCGATGACGTTGTCATCGACGTGGGACTTAAGAGCGAGGGAACGGTTCATAAGAGCGAATGGGACGACATTGACTCGGTCGACACGGGCGACGAAGTCGATGTCTGGTTGGATTCGATTGAGTCGGATACCGGACAGATTGTCTTGTCGAAGCGCAAGGCGGATCGCGCGCTGAACTGGAAGCGCATCGTTGAAACGAACAACGAAGGCGATGTCGTTTCCGGCCGCGTCATGCGGAAGATCAAGGGCGGGCTTTTGGTCGACATCGGCGTTCCGGTCTTCCTGCCGGCGTCTCAGGTTGACATTCGTCGGCCCGGGGACATCGGCGAGTTCATCGGCAAGGAGATCGAAGCGAAGATCCTCAAGATTGACACCGAGCGTCGCAACATTGTCATCTCTCGACGCGAGTTGATTGAGCAAGAACGATTTGCAGCCAAGGAAAAACTGCTGGCTGAGATTGAGGTCGGACAGGTTCGCAGCGGCAAGGTGAAGAACATCGCCAACTTCGGCGCCTTCGTCGACTTGGGCGGTATTGACGGCCTGCTGCACATTACGGACATGTCGTGGGATCGCGTGGGACACCCGTCAGAAGTGGTCAAGATTGACGAGACCATCGAGGTCAAGATTCTTAACGTGGATCGCGAGAAGGAAAAGATCGCGTTGGGGCTTAAGCAACTGCAGGAGAATCCGTGGACCGAAGTCGAGGCGCGGTACCCGATTCAGAATCGCGTGAAGGGCGAGGTGGTCAACATCACCAACTACGGCGCGTTTGTGAAGCTCGAGCCGGGCGTTGAGGGACTCGTACACATCAGCGAAATGAGTTGGACGCGCAGGATCAACCATCCGTCCGATGTTCTGAGTGTCGGTGAAGAAATCGAGGCCGTCGTTCTCGACGTCAACAGCGACAAACATGAAATCTCGCTAGGCATCAAGCAGGTCGAGGCCAATCCGTGGACGCGTGTTGCTGAGAAATACCCGGCCAACACGAAGGTCAACGGCGTGGTGCGAAACCTGACGAACTACGGGGTGTTCATCGAGATTGAAGAAGGCATCGACGGGTTGTTGCACATATCGGACATGAGTTGGACGAAGAAGATCGGCCATCCGTCCGAGATGCTGAAGAAGGGCGACGAGATCGAATGCGTCGTGCTGAAAGTCGAGCAGGACAAACAACGCATCGCGCTGGGGCTGAGGCAGCTTCACGAAGACCCGTGGGTGCACGCGGTGCCTGCGAACTACATCCCTGGCCAGATCGTAGAGGGTACGGTGACCAAGATCACCAATTTTGGTGTCTTTATCGAACTCGAGCCCGATTTGGAAGGCCTATTGCATGTCAGCGAATTGGCCGATCATAAGGTCGAGGACCCGCACAACGAAGTGAAGATCGGCGAGCGGATTCAGGTCAAGATTCTGCGCGTTGATCCGGTTGAGCGGAAGATCGGCCTGTCGAAAAAGCGTGCAGCTTGGTCGGCGGCCCAACAGCAAGAGGCTTCGGTCGCGGAGGATCGCGCCAAGGCTCGCCGCGGCGGTTTGCACGGGGCGAGTGGCGAGGACTCGGGACTTGGTCTGGGGCTTGGCGACTTGGCGTCACTGGGACAGACACCAGCGCCACCGACTGTCGCCGCTGAGGAATCGTCTGAAACGAGCGATGAACCCGTTGCGTCGGCTGTAGATGTGCCAGCCACGGAGACGGACGGAGCGGTCGCTGAGGTGGAAGAGGGTGTCGGGGAAGTGGGCGAATCAACGCCTGTTTCGGACGAGTCAGCCGCCGGTGAGCCGTCCGCGGACGGGGAATCATCGGAATCAGCGGACTCGTCTGGTGACAGCGCCTGACGCTCCCCGCACCTGACTTAGGATTGTTTTCACGAAGCGGCCGATGTTCTTGCATCGGTCGCTTCTCAGTCTCGGCGTCGTCCGGGACGCCAAAAGGGAGGTGCCGAGATCGCACGAGACGCTGGGATTCAGACGTATCTGAAACAGATCAGCGATTCGCCCTTGCTCTCGGCCGACGAGGAGCGCGAATTGGCGGAGATGATCCGCCGTGCGCGCGAGTCGGGCGACGAGGCGCCGACGTCGATGGCTTGCCTCGAGGTGCGCGCTCAGATCGAGGCTGAAGCGGTGGCCGCTCGGGAGCGATTGGTCAAGTCCAATCTTCGATTGGTCGTCAACATTGCGAAGCGATTCTCTCGACGTGGCATGCCACTGTCGGATTTGATTGAAGAAGGTAATCTCGGGTTGATCCGCGCGGTTGAGGGGTACGACCCGGATCAGAACACGCGGTTCAGCACGTACGCGTCGTGGTGGATCAAGCAGGCGATCAAAAGAAGTCTCATCAACAGCCGACAAGCCATCCACATCCCTGCCTACATGGTGGAAATGATCGCCAAGTGGAAACAGGCGAAGGCGACGTTTGTCGACAAGGAGGGTCGCCAACCGACACTGTCGGAGTTGGCGGTGTACATGAAAATGCCCGAGCGCAAGGTGCACATGATTCGCCGGGCGGTCAAGGCGTTCAGTTCGTCGGCCCAATCGTCGTCAGACGATCAGGAACTCTCCTTGTCGGAAACGTTGACCGATAATCGAACTCCTCAGCCGGATGAAGCCATCTTCACGAGGGCGGAGAGCGCGAAACTCGCACAGTTGCTCGACGAGATCGACGAGCGTGAAGCGACCATCCTCCGCATGCGCTTCGGGTTGGAAGATGGTGAGGCGATGACGCTCAAGGACATCGGCGCCAAGATCGGCCTGACACGGGAGCGCGTTCGTCAGATTCAGGATGAGGCGCTTCGCAAGCTCGGGTCGCGTCTGGAAGAGGATTGACCGAGCATGACTCGGCGATGGCGACGCCCGTAATCCGACGCCGTCCATAGGTGAGTCTGTCTGTCGGGTGGTCGAAGGCGTCGCCGTGGCTGGTCCTACTTGACCGGGCGCTCGTCGGGCAAATCAACCGGTCGCCGGCCCCCGCTTCACGGCTCGACGTAAATTCTTGCTATTCTGTGATATGCATCACGCCATCTGCGAACGGCAGTTCGGGCTATCGCTTTTGCGTGCAGCAAGTTTTTCTTGATCGGTGGCGTCAATCCGCTATATTTCTATGTAGAAATGGCTTGGTGTGGCGTCATTGCTTGATCTCGTGGTGGCGGGATAGCCTCTTTCGCACGCCACCAATTGTTCACGCAGGCTCGAGGGTTTTGGTAGCGTCATTACGGTGCTTGGATCAGATCGGACGCTCGCCCGTCGGGCCGTCTGGCAGAACCCGACTTTCGGTGCTGATGATCTAGTGGCCTGTGGCGTAGGCTGTGTGGGGATGCGATGACCCTATGGTGCAAACCTCGCTGCGATCATAGCTTTCTCCGATGCCTGAACATGTGGGCCACCCACCAACGGCCGATGGACTGGAAAAGAGCCGTGCCCAATGACAACGAATGACGTGCGCACATTGGATTCGTCACGACCCAAGGCGGGGCAATCACGTTCCGTCGGCGGACGCATTGACGCGGCGGCTGAGTGGCGACACTGGCTGACGGGTTGGACGCTGGGGCTGTTGGCGTTCGAGACGTTGAGCGGGCTTGCGATCTATCTCTTGCCGTTTTCGGTGTTCAATCAATATGGGGTGTTGTTGCACACCGTCGTCGGTGTGGTGATGGTCGTGCCCGTAGGGTGGTACGTGGCGCGCCATTGGTGGCGGCGGTTTCGCGGGAATCTCAACCATTACCAACTGTTGGGATACGTGTCCGTCGCGTCGCTGTTGGTCTTGCTGGTCAGTGGGTTTGTACTCACATTTGAGGCATGTTTCGGTGTTCGGATCAACTACACGTGGGATCTTGTCCACGTCGTCGGCGGATTCATCCTGCCGGCGCTCCTCGCCGCGCACCTCTTGACGCTGATCCTACGCAAGATGCACCACGAACCCTCGCGGTCGAAACTCAAGTCTGCCTACGCGTCGTGTTGGTTGCACACCCTGGTGTCGGGGGGTGGGCTGATTGCGGTGTGTTGGGCGTTGGCGGCTGCGCATCTTCCGGTAGATTACGACGACTCTTTCCCGACCCACTACAGCTTCAAGTATGGGGTGGACAGGCCTTTCGCGCCGAGTTTGGCCAGAAACGACGCGTTGGCCATCGAGACGGAGCTTCGGGCGACGATCGGCAGCGTGTTGAACGACGCGCAGCGTGCGAGTTTTGTCGAACGCCTCAAGGCCGATCCGTCGGAGCACGTGGGCGTTGTGACCGTAGCGGAGCGTTTATGTGACGAGATGAAGCTGACCGATGAGCAGCGATCCGAGATTCGTGCTGCAGCGGAGCGGGCGAGGGGGCTGTTCAAGACAACCGGACGAGTGGATCCGCGCCGACTGGCGGGGTCGGCGGGGTGTGGTACGTCGGGCTGTCACAGCGAAGTGCTTGAGGAGTGGGAGCCAAGTGCTCATCGGTATTCCGCTATGGACGTCGTGTTCCAGCGGGTTCAGACGATTCTTCTGGAAGACCGCGACCCACAGGTCACGCGGTATTGTGCCGGCTGTCACGACCCTATTTCACTCTTAAGCGGTGCGAAGAACGCGCAGAACGTGACGCTGAGCGCTCAAGGTGCGGACGAGGGCATTTCGTGTGTGGTCTGCCATTCGATTTCTCAGACCGACGTTCGCGGCAACGCGGATTACACGGTTTCGGCGAGTGATCCATATATTTATGAGCGGCGGGAGGGGGTGTGGGCCAAGCGAGTGAGCGATTTCTTGATTCGGGCGTATCCGCGACGACACATCGAAGCGTACTCCAAGCCGCTCTACAAGACGACCGAATACTGCGCTGCCTGCCACAAGCAGTACATCGATGAGGAAGTGAATCTGTTCGGCTGGGTGCAGGGGCAGAATCAGTATGACAGTTGGCGCAAGAGTCGTTGGCATCGTGAAGACAAGCCGTCGGAGACGATTGCCTGTCGCGATTGCCACATGCCGCTGGTTGACTCGACGGATCCCGCGTCTGGTGATCTTGACGACGCGACGCGTTCGCCGGACGACGGCAAGCATCGTAGTCACCGTTTTCTGGCGGCGAACCAGTTCATCCCACTGTATCATGAGCTTCCCGGTGCAAAGGAGCACGTGGCCAAGACAGTCAAATGGTTGCGCGGTGAGTTTGAGGTTCCCGAAATCGCGGCGCGCTGGACGGACGGGCCTGTGGTGCGACTTGGGATCGTCGCGCCGGATGAGATTCGGCCTGGAGAGGAAATCGATATTCAAGTCGTCTTGACGAACAACAAGACGGGGCACGATTTTCCGACCGGTCCGTTGGACATGATCGAAAGCTGGGTGGAATTGACCGTGACCGACGCGGCGGGTGAGACGGTCTTTCACAACGGCGGCTTGGACGAGCGGGGTTATCTTGTGAATCCGAACATCGTTCTCAAGAAGGAATTGGTGGACCGCAAGGGGGCGGACATTGACCGGCATAATCTTTGGGATGCGGTGAGCGCGCGGTACAGTCGACTGCTCTATCCCGGGTTCACGGACACGGCTGACTTTCGCTTTGTCTGTCCGGGAATGGATGCCGAATCTCCGTACGATGAGTTGGCCAGCGGCGAGCGTGGGTCGAAGTTCGCGGTTCCGACGACGGCGAAGGTGGGAGGTGATGCACTGACGGTTCACGCGGTGTTGTGGTATTCGAAATTTCGAGCGCCGTTTATGGATGCGGTGTTCGGCGTCGAGGCGGGGATGCGGGCGCCTGCGACGGCCATTTCCGAAGCGACGACGCAGATTCGATTGGTGAGCAGCGATGGCACGGCGTCCCAATAAGCGTCACCGTCTCCTGGTGCGGTGGGGCGTACTGACACTGGTCGCGTCGGCGGTGGCGGCGGTTTGTATCGGGGCGCTGTCGCGCCGCGAGGGTCGCGAGGTGCCGGCGGCGGGTGCTGACGTGGCGGGGTTGACGAGCGTGCTGTCGCGGTCCGTCGCGGCGGACAAGGTGCCGTTTCGATTCGACGATGTAACCGAGACGACCGGTCTTTCGTTTAGACATTTCCCGGCTGATCGTGCTTCACTGCTACCCGAAGACATGGGATCGGGCGTGGCGTGTGGCGATTTCGATGACGACGGGTTCGTTGATATCTACTTTGTGAACTTTTCCGGATCGGTGCTTCCGTCGGCACCGCGTGCGGCGGCGGGCG
>CAYQFV010000112.1:9323-13904 GCA_964416845.1 uncultured Phycisphaeraceae bacterium
TTTGTGAACTTTTCCGGATCGGTGCTTCCGTCGGCACCGCGTGCGGCGGCGGGCGGCGGCGCGCGGTTGTACCGTAATATCGGCGGGACGCACTTCGAGGATGTGACCGAGCGGGCGGGTGTGGGGTTGGTCGGGTTTGGGATGGGGGCTGCGTGGGGCGACTACGACGGCGACGGCGATCTTGATCTGTACGTGACCACGTTTGGTGGTAACGTTTTGTACCAAAACAACGGTGACGGCGCGTTCCGCGATGTGACGGCGGAGGCGGGTGTGGCTGACGCGCGTTTCGGTGCGGGATGCTCTTGGTCGGATTACGATCGAGATGGCGACTTGGATTTGTATGTCTGCAACTACGTCGATTTTGTCTACCGAGAAAAGGACCAGGCTGCGTCTCAAGAGCAGTACGCCACCGAGCAACCTTATACGTTGAACCCGTCCGCGTATCAGCCGCAGGGCAACGCGCTGTTTCGCAATCGTGGGGACGGCACGTTTGAGGAGGTTGCGGCGGCGGTGGGCGTTTCGGACGAACAGGGTCGAAGCCTGTCTGCGAGTTGGGTCGACTTCGACAACGACGGGTGGGTTGACCTTTATGTGGCCAACGACGTGTCGAACAACGGCGTGTTTCGCAATCGCGGGGACGGCACGTTTGAAGACATCGGCATTTCGTCGCTGGCGGCGGACTATCGAGGGGCGATGGGCATTGCGGCGGCGGACTTCGACGACGACCTTGATCAGGATTTGCTGGTGACGCATTGGATCGCGCAGGAAAACGCGCTGTATCGCAACATGATTCGCGACGAGTTGGCCGGCGAATCCGAGGGTGGACGGCTTTGGTTTATGGACGCGGCGGACCAGCTCGGTCTGGGGCAGATTTCATTGGACATGGTGGGATGGGCGACCGGGGCGTGCGATTTCGACAACGACGCGCGGAGCGATTTGTGGATCGTCAACGGCAGCACGCTGGAGCAGCCCGACAGCCGCCGAAACCTCGTTCCGCTCCACATGTTGCTGTTCTGGAACCGTCCCGATGCGGGGTTTGTCGATGTGGCTTCCGTCGCGTCGCCAAGATTGTCTCTGCCGTTCGTGGGACGAGGTGGGGCGACGCTGGATTACGATCGTGACGGTCGCATGGACCTGGTCGTCGTCGTTCACGGCGGTGATGCATTCATGTTGCGAAACGTGTCGCCGACGACAGGTCACTGGCTTGGCGTGGACTTGCGGCAGGCGGGTGAGAACACGCGAGCCCTCGGTGCCAGGATCTACCTTACAGTCGGAGCGAAAACGCGTATGGCTGAGGTGGGCAGCAGCTCGTCGTATCTGTCGCAAGACGAGCATGTCGTTCATTTCGGGTTGGGCGACGCTACATCCGTCGATACATTGCGGATTGTTTGGCCGGACGGGAGCGAAGAAACGCGGCGGGACATAGCTGTCGACGAAATCATCAAAGTGGTTCACCAAGCAGACTACAGCCGCGTGCGTCCGCCGGCTGCGTCGCCGAAATCGTAGGTGTTGGCAACTTGAGTGTCTGCGACGGGCGCTCACCGCGGATCCGTCACTTGCCGGTAGTCGTCTTCGGTGTCTATGTCGCGTGTCACACCGCTGTCACCTGTTTCGACGAGTCGGACGCGATCACGATAACGATCCGGCAACTGATTCAATCCGCCGTCAAGCTCGTCTACGGCGCTTCGCATGGACCATGGGAAGATCATGGGATGCCCACGTCGACCTTGATAGGTGGCGATGATGATGTGGTCGGGGGCGGCGGCGAACGCGTCGATGCACGCCCGGCAGGCGGCTTCGGACAGCATCGGCATGTCGCCGGGGACGACCAGAACGCCGCCGCCGGTTTTGGCGTCGTCGCTGGCATCCTGTTCGATGGACGCGGTCGTCTCGAGGGCGAGGCGATCGAGTCCGACGCGCAGCGAATCGATCATTGCGGCGTCTTGACGATCGTTGACGGCCGTGACGACGCGCGGGTCTGACGGCAGATCAGCGGAGTCGATCAAGTTGCTTCGCATCACGACGACGACACGATCGACGCCGGCGCTGAGTAGCGTGCGCGTTACGGTGCCGACGAGCGTGCTTCCGCCGTAGGGCAGTATCTGTTTGGGACGTCCCATGCGGCGACTGTTTCCGGCAGCCGGTATCACCGCCTGAACGAGAGCGCGCGGCGACGCGGAATCGTGACGGGTCATGTCGATTCACCGTCGCAAACGGTTGGCCCGGTGACGGCTGCGTGACGGTCAGCCCGCCGGATTGATACGAGTTCGGCCGCTATGCTGAGGGCGATTTCGTCGGTCGTTACGGAATGGATGTCCAGCCCGATGGGGGCGTGAACGCGTGCGAGCTGTTCATCGGAGATGCCGACGCGTTTGAGATCGTCGTAGACGACCTTGATTTTGCGGCGGCTTCCGATCATGCCGACGTACTTCGCGTTCGACCCGACAACCACGCGCAGCGTGGCTTCGTCCCTCTTGTGTCCGCGTGTGACGATCACGATGTACGTCCGTTCGTCGATTGGCCAAGATTCGAGTGTCGTCGGTATGTCACCGACCGTGGTGCGAACCGGTGGAGGGAAGCGCTCTGCGTTGGCGTACTTCGAGCGATCGTCGGCCACGTCGATTGAGAAACCGAGCGGGGTCATCATGGTTGCAAGCACCCTGCTGATGTGGCCTGCGCCGGCGATGACGAGCTTGGGCAGCGCTTCGACGTGGATCTCATAAGAGACTCGGCACGCATCGCGGTCGATCGTGATGGGGAGCGAGGCGTCCCGCCCCAAATCGATCTGACGAACGGCGTGGCGAATCGGCTCGATGTCGTCGGTCGGTGAAAGGACGCTGATGGCGACATCCATGTGGCCGCCACAGATCATTCCATCGTCGAACCCGAAGTCGTCGTCGAGATCGAAAGACAGCAACTCGCTGCGAGCATCGGACAGCATTTCGTGCGCCCGCCGCCGGATGTCCGCCTCGACGCACCCGCCGCCCAGCGTTCCGAAAACCTGTGCGGATTCGTCCACGCAGACGATCGTCCCCGCGGGCAACGGCGTTGACCCACGCGTGGACACGATGGCGCACAACGCCGCTCGCCGGCCGGCGTCAACCTCTGCGATGGCGCGGTTCAGGATGTCGGCAGCGTGGCTCATGGCAACGGGATTCCGGCAGATTGGCCCGCAGGGCGGAGTGTCGTCGCCAGCCGTCGACGGCGGTCACACGGGAAGCGACTCGGGCGCTGCCTTGGCATCCCTGATGGCGCGGAGAATCTTTTCCGGGGTGATGGGAAGGTCCTTGACCCACACGCCGGTCGCGTTGGCGATGGCGTGGGCGACGGCGCCGAGGACTGGCAGCGTGCTGCCTTCACCGATTTCCTTGGCCCCGAACGGCCCTCGCGGTTCGTACGAATCGACCAGACCACTGAAAATCTCCGGCGCGTCTTTGATCGAAAGCATCAAGTAACCGTGCAGGTTGGGATTGAGTATACGGCCTCGCTCGTCGAACTGCACGTCCTCCAAGACCGTTTCGCCCGCACCCATGACGACCGCGCCTTCGACCTGTCCGTGGACCGCTTGCGGATTGATCGGCGTGCCGCAGTCGTGGTAGTCGGTGAAACGATCGAGCGTGACCTTGCCGGTCTCCATGTCCACCGACACTTCGCACACGGCGCTGCCGAAGGAATAGGCAGGGCTCGTTCCGACGGTCGATCCTTTATAATCACCTCCAAGCCCGTCCGGAGGCGTGTAGCATCCCGTGCCGACCAGCGGACCGTTGGCGTTGAAATACTTTCTGGCGACTTCTTCCCACGCTACGGTGCGCGATGGATCGCTCTTGACGAACATCTTTGCGTCGCGAGCGCCTACTTCGGCAGGGTCGCAACCGAGCAACTCGGCTGCGTAGGGCGTCATCTTCTCGACGACGGCGACGCCCGCCCGTGACACGGCGTGCCCGGCCATCAGCGTGACGCGCGACGAGTACGATCCCAAATCCAACGGCGAGATGTCGCTGTCTTCGCTTCTCATGCGCATGCGCGTTGGAGGAATGCCCAGCGACTCGGCGCACATTTGGACCAGAACGGTGTCGCTGCCTTGGCCTATCTCAGCCGCTCCGATCATCAGCACCGCAGCCATGCCGTCTTCGGAGATTTTCACGATGGCGTTGGCGTGGGGGAAGATGGACTTCTTCTGGAACGGTTCGCGCGGTTTCTCGTGGGAGAGCTGAACCTGGCCACGGTAGATGCAATAACCCGCACCCGATACGAACCCGCCGCAGCCGATGCCGATTCCCTTGCCGCGCGGCAGTTTGCCGTACTTGGTGGACCAATCGGCCTTGTCGTGTACGGCGTTGAGGGTTGGCAGGAACTCGCAACTGCCCACGTCCATTTCGTTGACGGTCAGTGTGTTGGGCGTCATCGCGTTTCGTCGTCTTATTTCGACCGGATCGATGCCGAGATCATCGGCGATCATGCTGAGCAGGCATTCGAATGCGAACCGGGGCTGCGGCACGCCGTGGCCTCTCATCGCACCGCAGGCGGGCTTGTTGGTCATGACGCGGTAGCCGTCGTACTTGTAGTTGGGGATGTGGTAGA
>CAYQFV010000113.1:0-13888 GCA_964416845.1 uncultured Phycisphaeraceae bacterium
ATGAAACCGGCAACCACAACGTAAAATTCCTCAAATCTGAGGCACTACACTAGCGGGTGCCCCATTTCCGTTCGGGACATGGGAGATGCAATCGTATTCTGGGGACATACACGCTCTCAAATGAACCCACATCCATCACACCGTGCTTGTCCGGAGTCATTCTCTGAATCCTCGTCCTTTGAACCTTACTCCCCCGAATGTGGAGCAACTTATGACATCGTTATCTCCGCGGCAGAGGTGACTCGCACCGTCGCTGGGGTACCGTTCGAGTTGGCCGTCGTCGTCACGGGCACGGCGGCGGCGGGTCACAGCACGCGTCGAAGCCAGTGAAGGCGTTGAGGACTGCAAATAGGTCGAAGAGGCCGATGGTTCCGTTTCCGACGCATGGCTCGATGTCGGAGTCCGTGCGGGAACAGACGTCGAAATCACCGCCGAACGCGTCGAGCACGCAGAACAGATCGAATAGGTTGATGGTCCCACTAGCGTCCACGTCACCATAGAGGTTGGGTATTTCCACGCACACTCCGTCCACGCAGGCCGGACGGTAGCAGACACCGCACAAATCGGGGCAAGGATTGAAGCGTCGCCCCCATGCGACGATTGAACCATCCGCTTTCAGCCCAAGGCTGTGGATCGCTCCTTCGGCTATGCCTACGAAATCGGCGTTGGGTGCGGGAACGGTGGCTTGTCCGCTGCTGTTGCGACCCCACCCAACGATCGAGCCGTCGGCCTTAAGAGCCAAGCTGTGCTTGTTGCCGGCCGCGATAGCAACGAAGTTCGCGTTGGGCAGTGGAACGTCAAGTTGGCCGTAGAAGTTCGATCCCCACGCCACGATCGAACCGTCAGCCTTGAGTCCAAGGCTGTGGTAAGTTCCAGCCCCGATCGCGGTGAAGCCGGTGTTGGGCGCGGGCACGTCAAGCTGGCCGGAGGAATTCGACCCCCACGCCACGATCGATCCATCTGCTGTGAGCCCGAGGCTGTGGTAGGTTCCAGCCCCGAGCGCGGTGAAGCCGGTGTTGGGCGCGGGCACGTCAAGCTGACCGGAGGAATTCGATCCCCACGCCACGATCGACCCATCGGCTTTGAGCCCGAGGCTGTAAGAGTTTCCAGCCTCGAGCGCGGTGAAGCCGGCGTTGGGCACGGGCACGTCAAGCTGACCGGAGGAATTCGATCCCCACGCCACGATCGAACCATCGGCCTTGAGGCCCAAGGCGTGGTCATCGCTGGCTGCGACCGCAACGAAGTCGGTGTTCGGCACGGGCTCAACGAACCCGTTCGGGACGATCGACCCGCCCTGTCTGAGCCCAAGGCTGAATAGCCGCCCACCAGCGATCGCGGTGAAGTCGCTGAACGCCGATGTGGGATCGCATGAACCCGCGACAGCGCCATCCTGCGCCATCGCCGCCGCCCCGCCATCGCCCCAAACGCCCCCACATCCTGCGACAGCGACAGCCATCAGCAGTGTCACAAACGTCTTGCTGGTCAATCCCTCGTGATTCATCTCGCACCTCTCTTTCCGTCGACGAGACGGACACGCAACCACCCGCCGCGCGCTGCCCAACGCGCGCCCGTTTAGCATACCGCGCTCGCGCGACCCGATGCGAGGAGAAAAACGCCGCGAACTGCAGACCGGGCGTGTGACAGTATCGGCGGGTGCCCCATTCTTCGCCGTTGGCGAAGGGTGGGGAACGGATCGTCTGCGCGAGACCATGCAGTCCCGCATTCTTCGCGACACGTGACGATCGTACTTCCAAGCGTTACGTCACGCGGTGACGCGAAGAATGGGGTACCCGTGCCGATGGTTCCCCTCCTTGACCATCGGGGCTCGGATAAAATGCCCTCCGGGCCAGGTGCTACGCTGGCGTCACCTCGCGAGCGATGGAGCACGGCGTCAAACCTCCCGTTCACAACTCCCCCCGACATTGCCCGCTCCCAAGCCCGCGGCTATGCTGCGATTGTATGCGAGCTCGGACGACGTTGGCGCGGTCGGTCGTGCGGATCGAGCATCGGGGCGCGGTAGAAAAAAGAGGACACCATGAGCAATTCCGGCACACGGGCGATCAGGTCGATACACGTCGCCATTCTCTTCGGCGGGGCTAGCTTGTTGATCAGCGGCTGTGCGACGCAGCATGTCATGCGCGCCACGCAGTATCGACTGAACGTTCATCTCGACCCGGCCAAGCACGCCATCGCCGGCCAGGCGGTGATCACCATGCAATCCGTCGCCGACGCTCCCGCGCCGGCGGGCGCTGTCTGGGTCGGCTTCGATCTGAACAAGAACCTGACCGTATCCAACGTACACGTCGACGGCGCATCGCTCGTCAGCCACACCACCCAAGCAGCCCGGCAACAGTCGGACGACAATCCGCACCCGCCCAATCATCAGGAGCACCTCCTCCACTTCGATCGGGCGCCTGCGAAGATGACCGTCACGTTTGACTATTACGGAACGCTCGAGCAGGACATCGCCGGCGGCGAAAAGGAAGGAGCTATCCACAACCTCAGCGTCTCCGCCCACATCGGGCCGGAGGGAACCTATCTCGCTCCGGACGGCTACTGGTATCCGTCGCCCGATTTCCCCAACGAGAAGCAGACCGATCCGGCCTTGTTCCTCGCGGATTGGCAGGTCGAGGCTGACCGCATCGATGACTACGAGTTGGTGGCCAGCGCCTACGAGCGAACCGCTGCGCCGGATCGTTTGATCTGGGTCAGTCCGCACAGAATGACGAACATGACGCTGGTCGGCGGTCCGCACAGCGTCTGGACCCGCCGCGTCGGCGATGTCCAACTGTCCGTTCATCTGCAAAAGAAGACCACCGCGGCTGACCGGGCAGACAACGTCAAGATCGCCGAGCGATACCTCGACGAAACCGCCCGATACATCCAACGTTACGAAGCGTTGCTCGGGCCGTTCCCGTACGAGCAGTACACCATCGTGGAAAACTTCTTCAGTTCCGGGTTCGCGTTTCCGACCATCGCGCTGTTCGATTCCACCGTCATGCACATGGGCGAAGGCTCTTTGCGTCACGGCTACCTCGACCACGAGTTGGTGCACAGTTGGTGGGGCTGCAGTGTCGATGTCGATCCGCGCGACGGCAACTGGTGCGAAGCGCTGACAACCTATTGCACCAATTACTACGGATTCGTCCTGGACGGCGACGCCGAAGGCGCCCGCAAGAAACGCCGCGACGAATCACACTTCCTCAGCCGCATCAGCCCCAAGCGCGACATGCCGTTGGGCACCTACGGCCTCAAGAACGGAGCGGGGAGGGGGATTGCTTACAGCAAGGGGGCAGCCGTCTTCCACATGATCGAGCGACGCATCGGCAAGGATCGATTCTGGCAGGCGTGTCGGGCGCTGGCCGACGAATTCCAAGGTCGCCATGCAAACTGGGACGACCTTCGTCGCGCGTTCGAAGCAGCAAGTGGTGAAGATCTGAAACCGTTTTTCAACCAGTGGGTGCGCACCGGCGGGTCGCCCGTGCTCACACTCGGGCCTGCGGAATTCGACGCGTCGGCCGGCAATCTTCTGGTCGACCTCCAACAGGAGGGCGACCGCCCGTTCATGCTCGATCTGCCGCTGCGGGTTTGGCATGGCGACGGCTACACCGACGTGGTCGTGCCGGTTCAACGCGCCCACGAGACCATCGCCATTCAGACGTCGACGCATCCACGCTCGGTCGAGCTTGACCCGGACTACCACGTGTTTCGCAAGCTCAAGCGGTCTGAAATCATGCCCACGACAGCCACCACCAAATCGACCAGGCTCCTGACCATCGTCCTACCGGCTGAATCGCTGGCCGGCCCATACAAGAAAGTGGCGGACAGTTTTGGCGAGACGGTCATGTCGCGCAAAAGCGGTTCGCCCAAGGTTCTGAACGTTGTGGCGAACGACAAACTGTCACCCGAGAAGCTCGCCGGCGGTAGCGTCCTGGTTCTCGGTTCCGCCGTTCGTCATCCCGTCATTCAGGCCCTTCTCGCGCGCACCGTCAGCCCCATCACCTGGTCACCGCGAGCGTTTGCCGTCGGCGATCAAACCTTTGACAAGCCCGGCCACGCGGTCCTGTGCACGGTCCACCATCCCGACGCGCCCGACGAGGGGATCACCCTCTACACCGGCAACAGCACATCCGCGCTCGCCAACGCGGGCATCCTAGGCTTCTACGCCAACAGCCTGCTCGTGTTTGAAACCAACGGCCGGACCCACGTCGTGCTGCGGCGAGACTTCGAAGCACCTCAGCGGGTGACCGTCACGGGGGGGTAAATCGTGCTGTAAACGCCAACGTGCGTCGCCCCGGTTCGGCGAACCGGCAGGAGCGACGCACGCGGCTCATGGGTCAGGTGACTTGGAAGGACGATCAAACTATCCGTTCTTCACTTCGATCTTCCGCGGCTGCACTTCTTCGGTCTTGGCGATGGTCACCGTCAGGACACCGTCCTTGAGCGTCGCCTGGACCGAATCCGGGTCAAGCCCGTCGGGCAGACGGAACGATCGGGAGAATCGTCCGGTACGCCGCTCGGTGTATCGGTGATGCTCGTCCTCCCTCCGCTCCTCTTCCTTGCGCTCGCCGCTGATGGTCAACATGTTCTGGTCGTACGAGATTTCGATGTCCTCAGTGCCAAACCCTGGCACTTCCGCGTCGATGATGACGGACTTGTCGTTCTCGCGAACGTCACACCGAACGCAAAGCCCCTGCTCGCGCCCGCACACCTGGTCGGCAAAACGCTCCAATTCCACAAACGGATCAAGCGCCCGCCGGGTCAAAAACGAATTCGTCAGCCTGTTGGAAAGGGTCATCGGGAACATAATGCACCTCCTATTTCTCTTTCGTGACTCCCGTTTATCTCTTCTGTCGCGGTACCGGAAGCAACATTCGTGCCACAACCGGCGAAATCCCTAACCGACGCTGTGACAATCAGTTACGAAGACGACCGGGCGGCGAAGGGCACATGATAACTGTCAAGATGACATGATTCGAGTATCTTCAACCACTGTAACCTGTTACGATGCCTAGCTTTACAGTCTGCCGTGTCATTCCGGCGGGCACGCACGGACGATCGGTGCACCACCATTGGCGGATACAGACAGCGTGGATGGCTTGAAGATTACCTTTTTGGTCGGCTGCACCGGATGCGGCAAAGGCGCGGTCGGACAGGCGCTTGCCGCGCGGATCGATGGCGAAATCATCAGCGTCGATTCGATGAAGGTCTACCGCCGGATGGACATTGGGACCGCCAAGCCTAGCGCTGAATCCAGAAGCCGAGTTCGCCATCATCTCATCGACGTCGTCGAACCCTCCGAAGAATTCTCCGTCGCCAATTTCGTGCAACTTGCCGAAGCGGCGGCGGCAGACATCGCCCACCGTGGGAAGGGGATTCTCGCGATCGGCGGAACGGGTTTGTACATCAAAGCGCTGAGCGAAGGGTTGTTCGACGGGCCATCATCCGATGACGTCATCCGAACCCGGCTGCATCAACGAGCGGATCGCGAAGGAACCGCTGCCCTGCACGAAGAACTTGCCCGCGTCGACGGCGAAGCAGCCGACCGCATTCATCGCAACGACCTGCGTCGCATCGTCCGCGCCCTGGAGGTGTACGAGCTGACAGGCCGACCGATCACCGCATTACAAACGCAGTGGGACCAGGCTAGGCTGAAACACGACTGCCGTTTCATAGGGATACGTCGCAGTCTCGACGATCAGAACCACCGCACGAATCTGCGCGTCAAGCGATTGATCGAACACGGTTGGGTCGACGAAGTGCGTGCCCTGATGCAGGAACAGCCGCCCGTCAGCAGTACCGCGTGGAAAGCGCTGGGCTATCCGGAGTTGCTGGCGAGCGTCCAAGGCGAAATCGCGCTTGCGGATGCCGTCGAAAAGATCAAAATCGCCACCAGGCAGTTCGCCAAGGCGCAGCGAACCTGGTTCAAGCGGTTTCCGAAGACGCAGTGGTTCGATCTTGAACCCGACGACCAGCCCGACGAACTGGCCGAGCGAATCCTCAACACTTGGGACGCACCATGCTCGACGCAACCGAAATGACCAACTGGGCGGTCGACCTGATGGCCGTCCACAAAACCTACAATCGCAGTATCAAGGCGTTGCGAGGGGTCAACATCCAAGTCGGGCGCGGCGAAATCTTCGGCCTACTCGGGCCCAACGGAGCGGGAAAGAGCACGCTTGTCAAAATCATGATGACCGTCGTACGGCCTGACAAAGCGTTCGGTACGATCCTCGGCCGTGAAATCGGCAATCGCAAGAAACTCGCCGTCATGGGCTATCTGTCCGAAAGCCACCGATTTCCACCCTATCTCACCGGCCGACAGGTCTTGGAGTATTACGCAGCGCTCTGCAAAGTGCCGCACGCCATTCGGACCCGCCGCGCCGGCGAACTGCTCGACCGCGTCGGTATGAGCCAATGGTCAGACACGCGCGTTTCCAAGTACTCCAAGGGCATGACACAGCGTGTGGGCATTGCGCAGGCGTTGATGAACGACCCCGAGCTACTCGTACTCGACGAACCCACCGACGGTCTCGACCCGATGGGGCGGCGCGACATACGAGAACTGCTCCTCGAGCTCAAGTCGGCCGGCAAGACCATCTTCCTCAACTCTCATCTCCTGAGCGAATTGGAAATGGTCTGCGACCGCGTGTCGATCCTCAACAAGGGACTCGTCGCGCGACAGGGCACGCTGTCGGAACTCACCGATCACACCGTTGAATACCGCATCAGCGCCGCCGGCAATCTAGCAGCCATTCGACAGGAGATCGAAAAACTCGGTGGCAAGATCTCGCGCGGCAGAATCGTCGTCAGCGGGCAAGACGCCGGCCGAGTCAACACCCTGATCGACTTGCTGCGCTCACGAAACTATACGATCGAAGCGGTCGAGCCGCACCGCTTCAGTCTGGAAGACATCTTTGTGGAAATCGTCGGCGATGCGATCGACGGCGAGACGGCTCCGCCGACGGCGAAGCCCGTCGAAAGCTAGGCCGGCGTGAACGGGCCGCCTGGCGAGAGCAAATGAGGAAAACCAACCGATGCAGATTTGGGCGCTGATCGTCGACTCATTCCGGGACGTGATCGACCGGAAGATATTCTGGATCATGGTGATCCTCAGCGTTTCCATTGCCGGGGCGATGGCGTGCATGACCTTCGATCAGGACGGCATCAACATCCTCTTCGGCACGTGGCACATCGGATCCGAAAAGTGGTCAACCGACAACGCCCAAGCGCGGGCCAACGTGGGCGCTCTTCTCGTCAAGGTCATCGCCGACCTCTACATCGGATGGGTGGGCATGGTACTCGCCCTGATCTCGACCTCGGGCATGTTTCCGGCCTTCATGGCGCCGGGCGCGGTCGATACCGTCGTCTCCAAGCCCATGTCGCGTCACATGCTCTTTCTCGGAAAATACGCCGGCGCAATGGTGTTCGTCTTCCTGCAAGCGCTGCTATTCGTCGGCTTGACGTTTCTCGTCATCGGACTCCGGTGGCATTACTGGCTGTGGGGCTATCTGTGGCTGATCCCGCTGATGGTTGTTCTGTTCAGCTATCTATTCTCGTTCTGCGCACTGTTCGGCGTGTTGACGCGCAGCGCGCTTGCGTCTCTGCTGCTGACGATGCTCGCCTGGATCGTAATGTGGATGCCGCAATCCATGTACGGGCTGGCTGTGACGTTCGAGGAACAAATCGATCCTCACCAGCGATGGCAACACGTTCTGCGGACCATCAACTGGGCGGTCCCCAAGACCCAAGACATTCCGCTCATCGCCGGCGATCTGGTCAACGCGTCACTCCTTGCCGATATCATAGGCCCGGACCCCGACCAACTGTCCCAGGACGATGCCCGCGACATGCTCGACGCTCGCGCGGTGGAAAAGCGCGTTAGCAACATCAACGCTTTTTCCTCCATCGGATCGTCGCTCGCGTCGGAAGCAGTCATCGTAGCACTGGCTATGTTCCTATTCAAACGTCGAGACTTCTAATCCAAACGAACGACGCGACAGGCCGGTGACCATTCCTAAGATCGCTCTCGTCATCACAGACCTCAAGACCGGCGGCGTACCGTTGCACGTCTACCGACTGGCAGTCGCCATTGCCCAACGAGGCTTCCGCCCGCACGTCGTCTCGCTCGCGCCGCCCGCCGCCGTTTCCGATCAGTTGATCGCCGCTCGCATTCCAACTCGTCATTGCAACGCGAAAGGGCCAACAGACCTGGCTGCCGTCCTTCAACTCATCCGACACCTGCGTACCATTCGACCAACACTCATCCATTCGTTCCTATTCCACGCCAACACCGCATGTAGAATCGCCGCCCCCCTCGCTGGGCTATCCCACCGCCGACTCATCTGCGAAATCCAAACCGTGGAAATCGAGCGCCGATGGCACCTGACGGTCGGCGGGATGCTCCACCGATTCTGCGCGTGCATCGTGGGCAACTCGCCTTCAGTCGTCGATCATTTACAACGTGAGTCGCACATCTCCGCCGATCGAATCCGGTGCATCACGGGCGGCGTCGATCTCGCTGCCATCGACGCTGCGGTGGCGCCCGATCGCGAAACCTTGGGACTGACGGGAGAAGGCCCGATCTGCGTGTGGGTCGGACGCATGGACCCAGTCAAGGGACTGGAAGACCTCGTTGAGGCGTTCGCCAGCCTGCCGAAGCGACTGGACGCACGACTGCTTCTTGTCGGCGACGGCCAACACGCGCCCGCCGTCCGGACGTGTATCCAAGAACACGACGTTGACTCGTCAGTGGTCATGACGGGTAGACGAGACAACGTCGCCGCCCTGATCAAACTCGCCAATGTCTTCGTGTTTCCGTCCTACACAGAGGGCATGCCGAACGCCCTGCTGGAGGCCATGGCAGCCCGCCGCCCCATTGTCACAACCAACGTCGCCGGCTGCCGAGACCTGATCGAACACGGAAGAACAGGCCTGCTGGTCCCACCGCGAAACCCCGCCGCACTGACGATCGCAATGCAACAACTTCTAACCGACCGCGGATGCGCCACAAGCCTGGCCAACAACGCCCGCGCGCGCGTCGAAAGGCACTACACATTCGAACGCTGCATCGATCAATACGAAACGCTCTACCGGCAAGTCATCGCGCCGGCATGCTCACTGGCGAAATGTAACGATCTGATCCGCGACCATTCGCAAAACATCCCGAAGAACCCGCGACGAGGAAGTTGAGCGCAGCCTGCGGGTGGCTGTTCTCCCGTACGATGGCGTGAACAGCATCGCTGCTGACCTT
This sequence comes from uncultured Phycisphaeraceae bacterium, assembly GCA_964416845.1. Classification (GTDB taxonomy): domain Bacteria; phylum Planctomycetota; class Phycisphaerae; order UBA1845; family UBA1845; genus CAYQFV01. The sequence continues at coordinate 9,254 of CAYQFV010000113.1, forward strand.
GCCGGACGAAAAAAAAGACCCCGGGGCATAACCCCGGGGTCGGAATGGGTTCCAGATCTACGCTACGGAAGCACGGTTATTGTAGCCGTGGGTTTGAATTGGTCCCCGGCGTTGTCCTTAACTTCGCCCTTCCAGGTCCAATCCGTGGCGTTGCTGGGCAAGCCAGATAGATTGTAGACAGCCGTCCACGTTCCATCGAAGTGGTTCGTCATCGGCTGGCGCACCTTGTTCTTGGCGGGGTCCTTCAACTCCCACCGCTCACGATTGATGTCATTAAAGTTCACGACGTCGGTCCACACCATCATGTAGATCGTATCGCCGCGAGTGTAGACCCGATCATCCGTCGAGAAGTCCGCGTTCAGCGACAAGATGAAGCCTTCGCCAGTCGGAACGGAACAAGCCGGATCGCCACTGCAATCCACATCGGCACAATCCGTAAATCCGTCGCAGTCTTCATCAATGCCGTCGGTGCAGTTCGTTTCGACAGCCGGCGGAGCACCACAATCAACTGCACAGTTGCACGAATCCTCACCCGCATCGCAGAACCCGTCGCCGCAACACGGAACAGCCGGCGTATTGAAGCAAACACCGCCCGAGCAGGTATCGGTCGTGCACGGATTGCCGTCGTCGCAGTTGATCGGCGTGTTGCTGCACATGCCTGCGGAGCAGACATCGGTCGTGCATGCATCGCCGTCGTCGCAATCAATATCGAACGTACATGCGGGCGCGGCAAGAACCGAAATATCGACCTGTGGCTTGTACCGATTGCCCGGGTTGTCCTTCACTTCGCCCTTCCACGTCCATATCGTATCGTTAGTGGGAAGGTTGCTCAGCACAAAACTGGCCGTCCAAGTTCCGTCGAAGTTGTTGGTCAGCGGATTCCTGACTCGGGTACCACCGGTGTCTCTCAACTCGAACCGTTCACGGCTGATGTCGTTGAAGTCCACCACATCGGTCCACATCTTCATATACAGTGTCTCGTTTCGGAAGAAGGAACGATCGTCCGTTGAGAAATCTGCATTGCGCGACAGAATGAAACCTTCACCCGGCGGTGGGCCGGTCGGGTCGCACGTGTCGGTCGTCTCGTTGCAGGTGGTACCAACCCCGCACGGATCACCCGTGGACGCGCAATCCAGCGCCGGATCGCAGAACTCAACGCCAGTGCAGAACAGCAGATCGTCTGGACAGTTGAGGTCGTTGGCCACGTTGTCGCACGAGTTCGTGCCCTCGTTGCACGAGTCGTCCGTACACGCGACACCGTCGTTGCAATCGACAGCCGTGCCCGCCTGACAATCGAGCAGGGGATCACACGTTTCGACGCCGTTGCAGAACAGTCCGTCGTCGCAAGCCGCATTGCTGGCCGTGCTGCTGCACGTACCGCCCGGCTCGTTGCACGCATCGGTCGTACAAGCCACGCCGTCATCACAATTGACAGTCGCGCCAGCCTGACAGTCGAGCGTCGCACTACAGGTTTCAAGACCGTTGCACGCAAGCCCATCGTCGCATGCAGCGTCGTTGGGCGTATTGCTGCACGTACCGCTCGGCTCGTTGCACGAGTCGGTCGTGCACGCGACGCCGTCGTTGCAGTCAACAGCCGTGCCCGCCTGACAACTGCCCGCCACACAGGACTCAGCACCGTTGCACGCCAACCCGTCGTCGCAGTCAGCGTTGGTCAGGCACGAGACACACGTATTCGTGGCCTCGTCGCAACTCTGGCCCGGACACGGATTGCTGCCGACCTGGCAGTCAAGCACTGCGTCACACGTCTCTGCACCATTGCAGAACAACCCGTCGTCACAATTGGTGTCGTTCGCCAAGTTGTCGCACGAGTTCGTGCCCTCGTTGCACGAGTCATCCGTACACGCGACACCGTCGTTGCAATCGACAGCCGTGCCCGCCTGGCAATCGAGCAAGGGATCACACGTTTCGACGCCGTTGCAGAACAGTCCGTCGTCGCAAGCCGCATTGCTGGCCGTGCTGCTGCACGTACCGCCCGGCTCGTTGCACGCATCGGTCGTACAAGCCACGCCGTCATCACAATTGACAGTCGTGCCAGCCTGACAATCGAGCGTCGCACTACAGGTCTCAAGACCGTTGCACGCAAGACCATCGTCGCATGCAGCATCGCTGGGCGTATTGCTGCAGGTACCGCTCGGCTCGTTGCAAGAGTCGGTTGTGCACGCAATGCCGTCGTTGCAATCAACAGCCGTACCGGCCTGGCAGTCGAGCGTCGCGCTACAGGTTTCAGCCCCATTACATGCGACGCCGTCGTCGCAATTGGCATTGTTCACAATGTTGTCGCACGAGTCCGTTCCAGCGTTGCACGAGTCGTCCGTGCACGCCACGCCGTCGTCGCAGGTCGGCGCAGCACCTGACTGGCAACCCAGTGTTACGCTGCACGTCTCGCCCCCGTTGCAGAACACACCGTCGTCGCATGCGGCGTTGTTGGGCGTGTTGCTGCACGTACCGCTCGGCTCGTTGCAGCTGTCCGTCGTGCACACGACACCGTCGTCGCAGTTGACTGCCGTCCCGGCCTGGCAGCCGAGCGTCGCGTTGCATGTTTCCGAACCGTTGCACGCCAGACCGTCGTCACAACTGGCGTTGTTCGGGATGTTGCTGCACGAATCCGTGCCCGTGTTGCAGGAATCGGTCGTGCACACCACGCCGTCGTCACAGGTCGGCGCGGTACCCGCCTGACACGTTCCCGCGTTGCACGTCTCTGCCCCGTTGCAGAACACGCCGTCGTCACAGTCGGCGTTCGTCACGCAACCCGGCGCCGAACACGGATTCGTACCAACCGTGTCGATGAACAGCGACCAACTGTTCAACGTCCCGCCGTCCGCGCTGACGCTGTCGTACACGGTGATCGTCCAGTTGCCGGCGGAATCCATGCCGTCGAATGCGCTCAGCGGATTGTTTGGTGTGTAGTTCGGCGGCGACGACAGGTTGGCCGCACATTGCGATTCAATGGTCCCGCCAGTGCCTTCATCATCCAGACGCGTACCACTGAAGTTGTCGAGACTGCATCCATATGTGGAGCCGGGAACTCCCGGACGGTCCATGATCGTGACGGTCGTGCCGCCATGCGATACTTGAATCGTCAAGTCGCCCACCCATGTATGGCTGATCGTATAGGCAACATCGATATCGCCAATGGAGACGGAATCCGGCACGTTGATCGTATCGGTCGCCGTGTTGCCCGCACCCCCGCCATCCGGAATCGTCACGTTGGGAGCACTCGAATACGTCGTCGGATTGCCCGCTTGGCCGCTGCCACAGGTCGTTCCGTCGCCAAGATAGCTACCGCCGGACGCCGAGCAGTTGGATACCGTATCAATCGAACAGGTCGTGCCCGCACAGCAACCGCCCTGTCCCTCGCACGCGCCGCCAACGCATATCTGCCCTGTCGGACACGAAATCGGCGTGTTCGAGCAAACGCTGCCCGAACAGGTATCGGTCGTACACGGGTCAGCATCGTCGCAATCGGCGTTGACGCTGCATTGCCCACCGAGAAAGCTACAGATCTCGGTGCAGATCAAGTCGATCGGAACGCCCCGGTTGGGGTCGCCGCAGTTGAGCGCATTTCCACGACAATGATGAAGGGCGATCACCTTTTGACTCGACACGGCGATCACCGGCGATCCGGAGCTTCCGCCTTCGGTATCATTGTTGTAGCCGATTTCCAACGTTGCACCGCTACAACTTGCTTCGTTCAGCGAGAGAACGGTTCCGACACCGCCCGCGTCTTCGGAACTGTTGTACGCAAATTCCTTCGCCCGGCCGGACGGGTGCGAGACGAGGTAAATCTGTTCGCCAACCACCGCTTTGCGGTTGTCGATCTGCAGAAATCCGTACGTCGCAGCCGGGTTCCCCGAGTTGATCTGAACCAGAGCATAGTCGAGACCCGGACTGTCTTGGATAAACGTCGCACCCGAGAACACAGTTCCCGGAAAGCACAACTGACAGTTCGAGGATCCACACGAAGGCGCTTCAGCCCCGAACTCGTAGTCCGTGTTGAGTGCATCCGAAGCCGTCGTAATGCAGTGCTCGTTCGTAATTAAATGGTTGTTGGCCGACGCCAACCACCCGGTACACAAACTGCTTCCATTGATCAGCAGCCGTGCAACCGCCTGACCCCGATCGTACTCGATCGACGGAGAGCGACAGATGGCATTTTCAAAATCGCTAACGCCGCAAATGGATTCAATAAACGGGGCGCCAAGGTTCACGTCTCCGCCGACGTATTCGTCAATGACAAACTCGCCGCGCTCGTCGCCACCCTTCGACAAATACTCGATGACGACCGTGTCGCCCTTGATGTGCTGTGCCCAAAACGTGCCAGCTTCCATCTTCCCGTGCCCGGTGAGCGTGTACCGCTGCCCGCCCTTGGGGTCGGAGATAACCACCATCTCTTCATCTTCGAGGTCGAACTTGGAGAAGTGCAAGGCGATGTAGGTCGCGCCCTTGTGACTGACTTCGAAGACACGGCGATCCGGCGCGGTGAAGGTCTCCAGAGGGGACGGAGCCACCGAATCGATCGTCACGGCGAAGTGCTCGCCGACCTGCATCGGCACCTGTCCCAACACCGGAACAGCTACCCACAACGACACAGAACACGCTAGCACCAGCGAACGT
>CAYQFV010000114.1:0-1694 GCA_964416845.1 uncultured Phycisphaeraceae bacterium
CTCTATTCGCAGGGCGTTGCGTTCCGTCGGGCAGGCATGGCTCGAGGTCGCCACAAATCACGACTGCGAGCCAGTTCGCAATCTGTGGATGGGGCCACATATACTGCAAAAGGCCCGCCGGTGCCCGGGAGTACCGATCCTCCACATAACTGCTTCCGATGTCGCAAGTTACGATATCACGACATGACACGGTGTACTCGGAACACTGTTTGCAGTCGAAACGTTTGGGCTGCGGTGTGCGCGGACTCCGCTTCGCAGATCATGCGATCGTTGGCGTTTCGTGTGTCCAGGACAGTGAGCACACCGAGGGTTGCTGGATTCGGGCGGGTTCCGGCACTGCTGAAGAAAAAGTTGAACGGTCGACCGCGCGCGTCGCGGAAGATGGTGAGTGTAGAGGGTGTTGTCTTGCGTTGCGTGCTGCTCATTGTGATCGACTGTCTTCGGGCCGACCATGTTCGCGCGTACGGCTACGATCGCGAGACGACGCCGACGATCGATCGTCTGGCGGCTGAGGGGACGCTCTGGGAGAAGGCGTACAGCGCCAGTTCCTGGACCAAGCCTTCGGTGACATCCCTTCTCACGGGACTGTATCCGTCCGAGCACGGGGCGTTTGAAGGCATCAAGCGTAGCAAGGGAAAGCACCGCGTTACGACGGACGTACTGTCATCGTATCGTCCGACGCTCGCCGAAATGTTCAGTAGGAACGGCTGGCGATGTGGGGCGTTCATCAACAATGCCCAACTCGGCGAGTTCAGCCGATTGGACCGCGGTTTTGACCGCTACGTTCCCAATGCGGGCAAGGCCGACCATCTTATCGGGCTGTTCCGGTCGTGGCTGGAAGAGGATGTCGACAAGCCCTTCTTCGGCTACCTACACTTCCTCGAAGCTCATTGGCCTTACAAGCCGCGGCGCCGTCACATGCGAATGTTCGGTGGCGACCGTGATACGAACTGTTTTCGAGACTATAGTGCGCGGGATTTCGGGAAGCTCCGACGGGCCGTCTCGCGTCAGCAGGAAACGCTTAGCGAGCAGCAGCTTGCCCAAATGATTCAGATGTATGACGGCGCGGTTCGCCGTCTGGATGGGAAGGTCAAGTTGTTGCTGGCCATGCTCAAGGAACGTGGGTTGGATGATCGCGTGTCCGTGGTGGTGACGGCGGACCACGGCGAGGAGTTTCTCGAGCACGGCCGAATTGGGCATGGGCAGTCTTTGTATGAAGAGTTGACGCACGTGCCACTGGTCGCATGGTCGCCCGGCGAGCGCGGCGGCATTCGTCGCGGTGAAATGGTCAGCCATGTGGATTTGGGGGGAACGTTGTTGACAATGGCGGGCGTCGAGCACGATTGGTCGGGTTGCGATCTGCGATCTGCTGCCGGGCCATCTGCACCGGTTTTCGGTGAACTGCGCGCTGGGCGGCGGTACACGCAGTGCATTCGTTCGGACGCCTGGAAGCTCCATCGGCATTACAAGTTTCAACCGGTCAACGGGGAGTTCGTGTCGTCCCATTCGCCGTTGCAGCAGACTGAGGAGTGTCCCAATACGGTCAGCTACGAGTTGTACGACTTGGCGTCTGATCCCGCGGAGCGGAACAATCTGGCTGACGATGATCGATTCAGGGGGCGTCGCGATGGCTTGACGTCCGAACTTGAACGGTGGTGGAAGACAATCACGGATCGCAGGTCGCAGCAGCAGTG